>NZ_JBGSXF010000260.1:0-11932 GCF_041751555.1 Persicitalea sp.
TTTTTGCCCCAATTTTCTTAAAGAACATCTTGAAAAGGATGAGGTGAAGCGTCATCCTGTAGTATAATGCAAATACCAGCAAATCGCCAGTTTGCAGTTTGCAACAGGCGGTTTTACTTTTCCGGGTATTCGCATTGTAAATGCGAGTCGAGACATGATATGACTACAAATTAGGGTCAGCGGGTTAAAAGTTAATTGGCCTTGGCAATTTCAAAAAACCAATAATGAAAAGACATCATTCGTTCCGGTTATTAGTTTTGATACTGTTTGTATGCTTGTCTGGTGCATGCAAAGGCAAATTCCCCAGTTCTCCGACTATAGTAACAGGCACAGTGGTAGATGAAGCGGGGGTGCCCGTAAAGGGTATAGAATTAACACTTAGCGGAACAAGAGTCAAAGGATTCTCACCAATACCGACCTTTGATGAAGACACGGAAACTGACAGCGCTGGAAGGTATAAATTGTCTTACGTTGTGGGCAGGAATACAGATTTTGTTGAGATTGCAATAGTCACTAATAACAAATACTTTACATACGTAAAGCGTGATGGACGATATGAAATACTTACTTCTTCATTTACCCTTCAACATAAAGAATATGGCAAGACTAAGAATGTAAATTTTCAAATCAAGAAAATTTAACCTACTGAAAACCAGTCGGTATTTTTGACGTTGCTATCATTGAAAAGGGAGTAAAGCTAGTTATACTTTTTGCACCCAAAACCCCAAACCCGTACCTTCGTCCAAAATTCAAACCACAGAACTAAGGATTTCCCTCAATGAAACTTTTGGAAAATAAAACTGCCCTAGTCACGGGTGCTTCGCGGGGCATTGGCCGCGCCATCGCTATGAAATTTGCCGAAGAAGGGGCGGATGTCGCTTTTACCTTTTTATCGAGTGTCGAAAAAGGCCAAGCGCTGGTAGCAGAGCTGGAAGCCTTCGGCGTGAAAGCCAAGGGCTACCGCTCGGACGCATCGGACTTTCAGGCGGCGGATCAGCTAATTACTGACGTCGTAGCTGATTTCGGCAAACTGGATGTACTGGTGAACAACGCGGGAGTCACGCGCGATGCCCTGCTGATGCGCATGAGCGAGGAGCAGTGGGATACCGTGATGAATGTCAATTTGAAATCGGTGTTCAACCTGACCAAGGCGGCGATCAAGACTATGATGCGGGCCAAGAGCGGCTCCATCATCAATATCACCTCCGTGGTGGGTATTATGGGTAACGCCGGACAGGCCAACTACGCCGCGTCAAAGGCAGGCATCATCGGCTTTTCTAAATCGGTGGCCCTGGAACTGGGTTCGCGAAATATACGCTCCAACGCCGTGGCCCCCGGCTTCATCGAAACCGAAATGACCGAAGCCCTCGAAGCCAAAGCCCTGGAAGAGTGGAAGCAGTCCATCCCGCTCAAGCGTGGCGGTAAGCCGGAAGAAGTGGCTGACGCCTGCGTTTTTCTGGGTTCAGATAGGTCGAAGTACATCACCGGGCAGGTACTTCAGGTAGACGGCGGAATGCTTACCTAAACCGCTGGAAAATTGCGACTGGGGTAAGATAGGGCCCGCGCTAAACCATTCGTAGGGTTTTCGGCGTTATGGTTGTATCTTGACCGCTTCCGGTCCCCCGAACCCACTATCTGAATACCCGCTTCGCCCATGCGATCCGAACTTTTCCTCCAAACCTCTCCCTGGTTCATTTTGCTTTGCCTGTTGGCGGGATCGGCCTACGCCTTTTTCCTGTACCAGCCCGAACCGTCGTGGGGCAAGAGGCTGAATGCTGTGCTGGCCGTTTTGCGCGGTACTTTGGTGTCGGTACTTTGCTTTCTGCTGTTGGCACCGTTGGTGCGAACCGTACAGACGACCACCGATAAGGCCAAGGTCGTGCTGGCCGTTGATAACTCGCAGTCCACGGCGGCGGGGGGCGCGACGGCCCTCCCGGCGTTAGAAGAAGCGCGGCGGCAACTGACCGCCGACGGCTACGAAGTAAGCATCGAAACGCTGAACGCCGACGCACTGCAAACGGAGCTGGATTCAGTAAAATTCAACGGCACCCAGACCAACCTGGCTTCCATGCTAAGCACGGTACGCAGCAATTTCGAGGGACAAAACCTGACGGACGTGATTTTGCTTTCCGACGGAATTGTCAATCAGGGGCTTTCGCCCGCTTATGGTAATTACCCGTTTCGGGTGCACACGGTGGCCATCGGCGATACCATTCCCAAACGCGATATTTTGCTGCGCAATGTCACAGCCAATCGCGTGGCCTACATGGGCAACGAGTTTCCGATTCAGGTGGACGTGGTAGCTAACGGCATGGCCGGGCGAAGCACTACGCTCACGCTGCGGCAGGGGGGGAGGGTAGTAGCTACGCAAAACGTGGTGCTGAACCGCGACGACTACTTTCAATCATTTACTTTCACGACCGCTTCCAATCAGAAGGGCGTTCAGCATTATACAGTGGAAGTGGGCGGCATTTCCGGTGAATCCAGTACCCGCAACAACCGCCGTGAGGTTTATATCGACATCATCGACGGACGGGAGAAAATCCTGCTGTTGGGCCTGGCACCCCACCCGGACATCAAAGCTTTGCGCAGTATCATTGAGCAGAACGAGAACTACGAACTCGACGTAAAACTGCTGACAACGGCCAGCAACCTCAACGAGATGACCGACAAAGCTTACGACCTCGTCATTTTTCACCAGGTACCTGACGCCTCGGGTTTCGGGAATGAGTCCGTGAGGCGACTGATGGCTAAGAACACGCCTCTGTTTTTTATTCTGGGAAATCAGTCTGCTATCGGCGCGGTAAACCCGCTAAACCGGACAATGCAGATCGCGGCCAATCCGGGCCAATTCGACAAAGTGACGGGAATGTTCAATACCTCCTTTCAACTCCTGAACCTGGACAACCAGCGACTGGATATTCTGGCAAAACTACCCCCGTTGTCGGTACCGTTCGGTGAATACCGACTGACGCCGGGGAGCGAAGTGGTTCTGTACCAGCGCGTGGGTAGCGTGGCGACTACCAAGCCGCTGCTGGCGATCAGTACCGAGGGCGAGCGCAAAGTAGCCGTGCTGGCGGGCGAGGGCATCTGGCAATGGCGGCAGGAAGAATTCGCCTTGACCGAGAAGCAGGACGTCGTCGATGAACTTTTTCAAAAAGTAATTCAGCTACTTTCGGTTAAAGAAGACAAGCGTAAATTCCGCGTCTATCCCGCTAGTGCCGAGTTCGACGCAGGCGATCGGGTCACTTTCCAGACAGAAATTTACAACGACATTTACGAAAAGATTTATGGCCAAGACGTACGGCTGGACATAACTGACGAGAAAGGAAAAATCCAAAACTACACTTACACCTACACCGCCGAAAATCCCCGCTTCGAGATCAGCGGTCTGCCAGAGGGTGTCTATAAATACCGCGCTTCCGCCACGCTTCGCTCGGGCTTGGAGCAGGTAAGGGGCCAGTTTGTAGTTACTGACACCGACCTCGAAGCCCAGAACACCACGGCGGACTTCGGAATGCTACGTGAACTGTCGCAGCGCACGGGTGGACGCTTCGTGCAACCCAACACGGTGTCTAGTTTAGTACAGATCATGACAAACAACCGCCCGCCGGATCGCTTGAACAGTTCGGAGCAAATGGCCGAACTGATTCAACTAAAATGGCTGTTTTTCCTGCTGCTGATCCTCGCCTCGCTCGAATGGGGGCTGCGGAAGTACAGCGGCAGCTATTGATTGGCGGCATGAAGCGGACTGCTTTTTCTACCATCGTTTTTGCCTTTCTGGCTTGTGTTTCCAGCGCATTCAGCCAAGACCTGCCGAGTGAAGCCGATAGCGGAATAGTGCGAAAGCCCAACTACCGTCTCCTGCATGGAATGTTCGCTGCCCAAACCGCGCTATACGCCGGGACTATTTACGGCCTTAGCAAGACATGGTACAACGATCCGCTTACGAATTTTCGCATCGCCGACGATTCGCACGAGTGGAAGCAGATGGACAAAGCCGGGCATTTGTTTTCGTCTTACCAGATTTGCCGCCACACGGCAGAACTGTACAAGAAAACGGGCATCACTAAAAAGCAAGCCATCATCTACGGAGCCATTTCGGGCTTTTTTTTTCAAACCCCCATTGAGATTCTCGACGGTTTTTCCCCCGACTACGGCTTCTCACCCGGCGACATGGCTGCGAACTTGGTCGGTCCGGCGCTGTTTGTAGGGCAATACGTGCTGTGGGACGAAGTGAGGATTGTCCCTAAATACTCTTTTCACTTTACGCCTCTGGCCGAAGCGCGCCCCGAGCTATTAGGACGCAGAAGAACTGAGCAGTGGCTCAAAGATTACAATGGGCAAACTTACTGGTTCTCGGCTAGTCCGCGTTCGTTTGCGCCTGGTTCCAACTGGCCGCCCTGGCTTTGTTTCTCAGTGGGCTATGGCATTCAGAACATGGTTGCCGCCGAAACGGAGCAAAGTGTCGAATTGGGCTATCGACCTTATCGGCAATACTACCTTTCGGTCGATATAGATTTTACGAAAATAAAAACGCGCAGTAAATTGATCAAATCACTGGCGTTCTTGTTGAACTCATTAAAAATTCCAGCACCTGCCGCAGAATTTTCCCGAAAGGGAATAAGATTCAGGCCGTGGTACTTTTAATTGTTGAATTGTGAGATTGTCGAGACGCCGGGTTGTTTGTCTGTTTGAAATGTCAATAATAAATAAATTCGATTCAACGATTCACCGATTCAACGATTCAACGATTCAACGCCGGGGTGGCGCACCACTTCAACGATTCAACAAATAAACCAAAACTATGAACATCGGCGATAAAGTAAGACTACTACGCGGCACGGAAGAAGGAATCGTTTATGCTTTCCTGCCGGGTAATATTGTAGAAATAGAAATTGAGGAAGGCTTCCGTATTCCGGTGTTACGCTCGGAAGTAGTGACGGTGTCACCCATGGAAAGTCAGCGGATGAAACCCTCTGAACCCGTGGGCGGTAAAGCACTCAGACAGCAGGAAGAAAGCCTGGCATTTCGGACATCGGCCCCATTTGCTGAGAAAGGTATTTATATGGCATTCATGCCCATCAATGATCGCGAACTTACGGTTCATCTGATTAATAACTCCGATTGGGGGCTGCCTTTTACAATTTATCAAGATACAAATGGTAAACAGTCAGGGTTGGCCTCGGGCGTCCTTAGCCCGCGTACCACGCACCGCTTTACCGACTTGCAAATCAAGGACATCGAGGAGTGGCCTATTTTCGAAATTCAGGCCTTGTACTTCCGTCAGGGGAGTAGTGCTGTCAAGCCACCTTTTCAAAAGAGACTCCGCTGTAGAGTACAATCCTTTTATAAGCGTAAGCAACAAGTCCCCGTGCTAGCAAAGGAAGGCTACGTGTATCAGCTCGATGACGAAAGTACCGCGAGTGCGGCCGCCTCAGAGGAACCCAAGACTTCGGCGAGCGTCTCTGCTGCGGAAATTCGCGAGCGGATGCTCTCGCCAGAAAAGACTACTTCGCACAAAGTGGAAGCGCCACAATCCGTGGTAGATTTGCATCTTGAAAAACTAAGTCCGACACCCGATGCTGTACTAGATGCCGACAAGCTCAATCTGCAACTCGACACCTTTGAGAGGCAGTTGGAAAACGCGATCGCTTCGGGCCGGGACGAAATCACGTTCATCCACGGGGCGGGAAACGGAGTGCTGCGGCAGGAAATTCACCGTCGGCTGAGTAAGCACCAGAATGTGCAGTTCTTTGAAGACGCCCAAAAAGAAAAATTCGGCTTTGGTGCCACCTTTGTCAAGATCAAGTAGTTTCGTGAAGTCATCACTCCTTATATATATACGTCCGGGACTGTGCTTACTTTTTGGGCTGCTGCTGGCGCAATGCAAACCCGACGCGCCCAACCAGCCCGCCGCGCCCAAAGAAAAATACCTCTATTCCGATATGCAGCTACAGGACGAAAAACACCTTTCCTCGGTCAATCTTCCGGTCGAGATGCCGCTGATTGAACTTGAGCGGCAACTCAACGCGCAATTGAGCGGGCTGATTTATGAAGACAAAAGCTACGACGACTTCGACACCGACAACCTAAAAGCAAAGGTATGGAAGATGAGTCCCATCAAAGTTCAGGCCGTCGATTCAACTTTCCTCTTCGAAGTACCGATCAAAGTCTGGGTCAGCGTGCGTTACGAAACCAGTCCGCTGGGGTTCAAAATCGCGGGTACCAAAGAAACTGAATTCGCGCTGCGCCTCCGTTTCCTGTCCGATATCGGTGTATCGCCTGACTGGCAAGTACTTACTCGCACCAGCGTGGACAGCTACGACTGGATCACCGAACCCAGTGTGAGGGTTGCGGGACTAAATATCCCGGTAAAAGCGATGGTGAGCCGGATGCTGAGCCGCAATTTTGAGAAAATAACCTCGGCCATCGACGAGCAAGTAGCGGGTACTATCGAACTAAAAAAGTATGTCCGCCAAGCCTGGGATCTGGCCCGAAGGCCCGTGCTGATGTCCAAAGAGTACGACACTTGGCTGGTGGTGGTGCCGACCTCGGCGGTGATGACGCCGTTAGTCGTCAAAAACAATATTCTCCGCACCAGCATCGGGATTCGGGGCTACACCCAAACTGTTACTTCGGTGGAAGAACCTGAAATAAGGGGTGACAGCCAACTACCCGATCTCATGGTGGTAGAAAAAATTCCGCAGGAATTCAAAGTAGGGCTCATAAGTGTAATCCCCTATAAAGATGCTACCCGCCTGGCGAAGGCGAAGTTTGTGGGCGAAAAATTCTCTTTCAGTAACGGGAAATATTCCGTTGAGGTAACTAATCTGGAAATGTACGGGCAGGATGAATTCTTAATTATCAAGGCGGGCTTAAAAGGAAGCTTGAACGGCGTCATCTACCTGCGAGGAATTCCTCATTACGACCCTGAAACCAAAAATCTCTCTCTGAAAGATTTGGACTACGACCTGGATACGCGCAATGTGCTTTTCAAAACGGCGGGCTGGCTCTTGCAGGGCAAGTTCAGTAAAATGCTGGAAAAACAATTCGTTTTCCCAGTGGGAGAACAGATAGAGGAGGCTCGCAAAAATATTCAGCAAACGATGCAGAACAACACCCTTGCCAAGGGCGTGGTATTGAATGGTACTTTGGCCGAAATTAAGCCCGATCGCGTGTATCTGACACCTGAAAATATCTACGCCGTCGTATTCGCGACGGGACAGGCGTCCCTAAAAGTGGAAGGATTACTTTGATTAGTGCCAAAAATCGGTCTACCGCCGAGAAATGGCCCGCTAAATATTTCTATTAATGTTGAGCTGGCTACCTTTCAATGCAAAGTATTTCTTAGCTTTGCGCCGACCGAAACAAGGGAAGCTGTCCTATCGCTCCGGTTTAATCATCGGGGAGGAAAGTCCGGGCAGTGCAGGGCACCGTACTTCCTAACGGGAAGGCGGTCGATTGGCGACGATTGACCGACAGCCAGTGCCACAGAAAAGATACCGCCTGGCATAATTTTTATGCTCGGGTAAGGGTGAAAAGGTGGGGTAAGAGCCCACCGTTTCGTCAGCAATGACGAGAGCGAGGTAAACCTTACGGACTGAAAGACCAAATAGGTGTCGGCCAGGAGTGGCCCGCTTCGGTTCTGGCTCGTTCGGAACGTCGGCACGGGTAGGTCGTTAGAGGCTACGGGCGACCGTAGTTCGAGATAAATGGTAGGAGTTCCGGCTCCGCTGGAAAACAGAACCCGGCTTATAGGCTTACCTTTTTTCGGTTTTTTATTTGCGTTAGATTTTTGTAAAATTGCTTTTAGTTTGAATCACAACAACTGGTGTTCCCCATGAATAAGAAAAACCTTTACATTTCCCTGATCCTGTCAGCCCTATGCTTTACAACGGCCTCCGCGCAGAATCGCAGCTATGAAGGTCCGAACAAAATGAACACTTGGTCCATTACAGGCTACGGTGGAATTACCCGATTTTTTGGTGACTTAAAGCAATACGATTTTAAGCGTGGACCTGGAGAAGACCTGACGGGCGGTTTCGGTCTTTCAATCAACAAGCAACTGACGCCTATTTTTGGCGTACAACTCACGGGCTGGAACGGCTGGTTGCAGGGTTCCAAGCTGAACTACCAAAGCCAAATAACGGGCGATGTGCGTGATCTTCGGTTCGAGAGCCCTTCCTTCGTACAAGTAACTCTGGATGGAACCATGAACATCAACCGTCTGCTCTTTGGACAAGACAAGCTGCGTCGCTGGAAATTCGATGCCCGTGGTGGTTTTGGTATCATGTACTACCACACGGAGGTATTTGACCTCAATACCAATGAACTGCTTCTCTCCTCCAACACAGATGGTAGTTCAAAAACAGCAGGTAGATGGGAGCGCAATGGCTCCATCTATACCCGCGAATGGGTGGTACCCCTGGGCATGGATATTCATTACGAAGTGTCTCCCCGCATCGACCTTGGCCTGTCTTTTGCCATCAACCATGTGATTACTGAGAAACTTGATCTTACCGCCAGTAGCTTGACTAACCACGCTACTTCAACGGGCATCTTCACATTTATCAAAGGAGAATCTGAGTTGGATAAGTGGGGTTACGGTGCCATCGCCCTTACCTACAAGCTTGGTAAGAACGCGGTGATGTCAAAGGATGGTAAGTACGATGCTTCGAGTGGTCGCTACCACCTGCGTTGGGCCGATCCAAAGTCGCTTATCCCGCTTCCCTACAATCCCACAATGGACGATGCCGATTCGATTGCCAAAGCCAATATGCCTAAAGCTGTCGATCCTCGCCTTTACACTGACTCCGATGGTGACGGCGTAGCTGACCTTTTTGACAAAGAGCCTAACACGCCCGCTGGTAGCGTAGTGTCGGGTGGTGGTGTAGCCATCGACATCGACAAGTACATCACGGACGCTATCAAGAATAACCTGCCTAAGGACGAGTGCGAAGCACTGTTCAGTAACATCGAATTCGATACCGACAAGGCAACAATTCGTGACGCCTCGGAAGAGACATTGAAGAAAGTGGTCGAACTTCTGAACATGCGCCCTAACTGCCGCATTGTACTGGTGGGACATGCGGATGCCCGGGCTTCTTACGGCTACAACATGAACCTGTCGCGTCGTCGTGTTGAGTCCGCCAAGCGCTTTATCCTGCGGGCTGGCTTGTCTGACCCAAGTCGTCTGCTGGTAGAGTACTTCGGCGAGTATCGTCCGTTGGCCGAGAATACGACTCCTGAAGGTCTGCAAGCCAACCGTCGTGTCGAAATCAAGATTATGCCAAATAACACCCTGCGCTCCAACTACCCAGCCGGATTCAGGTTAAATTAAGATAGGTAAAAGACTAAAAAAGAGGAGTGAAGCCGATTAGCTTCACTCTTTTTTGTTGAATTTTGTTAGATTGTTTGAGTGTTATCTATCTGATTCACAGAAAACTACTAAACTTAGAACTTAGAACTTAAAACTTTAAACCGAAAAACACAAGTTGCGCTACCGAAAAATCGCTAAATTTGCACCCTATTTGAAACGAAGGGACGAGATCCCTCACTAAAAACCATACAACTGTAATGGCAGTAAAGATTAGATTAGCGCGTCGAGGACGCAAGAAATTAGCGATGTACGACATCGTGATAGCTGATGCCCGGGCTCCCCGTGACGGAAAGTTTATCGAAAAAATTGGAACATACGATCCCAATAAAAACCCGGCGGCTGTGGATTTGCAGGCGGATCGCGCGGTTGACTGGCTTCTGAAAGGCGCTCAACCTACCGACACGGCTCGTTCGATTTTGCACCACGAAGGGGTGATGCTACGCAAACATTTGCAGGTCGGTATCAACAAAGGTGCCGTAACCCAGGAAGATGCGGACGCCCGCTTCGAAGAGTGGAAAAATATGAAGGCAGACAAAACTGCTGCCAAAGTAGAGTCGCTGAATACGAAGCAATCGACGGAAAAAGCTCAGAAGCTTGATGCCGAACGTAAAGTGAACCAAGCGCGTGTAGAAGCGATTGTCAAGAAAAACACGCCACCCGCGCCCGCACCGGTTGAGGAAGAAGAAACTCCCGTTGCGGAAGAAGCCACTGCCGAAACGCAGGATGCTGCTCCCGTTGCTGAAGAATCGACTCCGGTAGAAGAACCTGCTGCGAAAGCCGAGGAACCCACCGCCAAGAAGGAAGAGGCCGCTCCGGTTGCCGAAGTACCCACTGCCGAGGCAGAGGAACCTGCTCCCGCTACTGAAGAGCCGACTACTAAGGCAGAAAAGCCCGCTGATAAGGTAGAAGAAACTGCTCCCGTAGCTGAGAAGCCTGCTAAAGAAGAGGATGCTTCTGCGGACGAGAAACCTGTTGCAAAGCAGGAAGATGACGCTTCTGCGGAAGAGAAACCCGTAGCGAAAAAGGAAGAAACTACTCCGGCTGAAAAGGAAGAAACTGCTCCTGTAGCCGAAACGAAAGAAGAAGAAAAGTCAGAATCTGTTCTGGAAAAGATCGCCCACGTCGCCAGCGACGCTGTTGAATCTGTTAAAGAAACTGCCACGGAAGCTGCCATTGCGATAGCCGAAAAGGTAGCCGAGGTGACGGAAGATGTCAGTGAAAGCGCTGAGGAGGTAGCTGACAAGCTGGAAGATTCCAAAGGCGACAAAGCCGCTAAGGAAGATACCGCCGACGAAGAAAAGAAAGCTTAAAGCGTTGCCAAACGTTTTTCGTTTAAAATAACATTTACGAGCCTGTCGGTTTTCCGCGCAGGCTCGTGATATTTTGAGACAAAGTCGTTTCACATTCTAAAAATTTATCGCTTTGACGCAGGACGACTGTTACTTATTAGGCTACATCGTGAAAAGCCACGGTACTAAAGGCCAGGTCGTGTTCCATCTCGACGTAGATTACCCCGAAGAATACGAGGACTTAGAATCTATTTTTCTGGAAATAAAAGGAGATTTGATACCTTATTTTATCGAAAGCTTTAACCTTCAAAAGAAGAGCCGGGCCATTGTGCAACTGGAAGGATTAGATACCATGGAAAAAGCTCTGGCGTTAGTAGGGACGTCGATCTTTATGCCGCTCGAGACGTTAGAAGAGTTAGGAGATGACCAATTCTATTACCACGAGATTCAAGGGTTTGAAGTTTCGGATGAAAACCTGGGCGTACTTGGCACAGTACGAGAAGTGTATTCCGTAGCTACCCAAAACCTCATCGCGCTCGATTATCAGGGAAGCGAAGTGCTTATCCCCATCGTGGAAGGCATCGTTTTGAAAGCAGATCGGGCCGAGCAGCGCGTGTCGGTAAATCTACCCGAAGGACTTTTAGAGATTTATACGGGCGGTGGAGAAGTCGATGGGGAATCTGAGCGGGACGGCGATGATGAGAATTGATGTGGTTTCGGTAGTTCCCCGGCTGATGGAAAGCTTTTTTGCCCATTCTATCCTAAAAAGAGCGAGCGACAAGGGGTTGGTAGAAGTACATCTGCACGACATTCGTGACTATGCCACGGGCAAAAACCGCCAAGTGGACGACTACGCCTTTGGCGGCGGGGCGGGTATGGTACTACAAATTGAACCTATTGCGCGATGTTTGAGGGCGCTATTGGCAGAACGTACTTATGACGAAGTCATCTACCTTACGCCAGACGGCGAGCGTCTTTCCCAAAAAACCGTCAACCAGCTTTCTCTCCAGAAGAACCTGATTATGCTCTGCGGCCACTATAAGGGCGTGGATCAGCGTGTGCGCGACCTTTTTGTGACCAAGGAAATCAGTATCGGCGACTACGTACTTTCGGGTGGAGAATTGGCAGCGGCGGTGCTGGCCGACGCCATTATTCGGCTCATTCCTGGGGTATTGAATGACGAGACCTCTGCCCTTACAGACTCTTTTCAGGACGACCTACTGGCCCCGCCCGTCTATACCCGACCCGCTGAATTTGAAGG
>NZ_JBGSXF010000261.1:0-1575 GCF_041751555.1 Persicitalea sp.
CTATCAGAAATCGCTCTTCAGGGTGGACGAATACGAGTGGGGCGACGACCACTGGGTGCGGGGGCAGATCACCAACCCCATCACCAACAGCACCATCAGTTCTCAGACCAGCTTCGTCAACAGCTACTGGGCCAATCTCTACCAAGGAATATCCCGGGCCACCACCCTGCTGGAAAACCTGCCCCGCGCCAAAAGCACCGTCTCGGAAGCCACCTACAAGCGCATCGAGGGCGAAGCCCGTTTTGTCCGTGCTTACTGCTACTCTGTCCTGATCAGCCACTACGGCGACGTGGTTTTCTACGAGAAGTCGGTGCCGCTGGAAGAATCCTACCAACTCCCCCGCACGGACAGGAAAGTCATTCTGAACTTTATTTATAAAGAACTGGACGCAGCGGCGGCGGCCCTGCCCCAAAGCTACGCGGCCAGCGATGTCCGGCGTGTGACTAAGAGTACCGCCCTAGGCATCAAGGCTCGCATCGCCCTGTACATGAGCGACTTCGCCACGGCCCGCGACGCCTCAAAAGCAATTATGGATCTAGGAATTCACGATTTGTACCCCAACTATCAGAACCTGTTCCTGAAAGACGGCGAGAATAGCAGCGAGATCATTTTTTCCTTGCCCCAGTCGGTTTCGCTAGGCCAGCCGTTTCTGGGTACGGGCGATGTGCGCACCTATATCACCCGCAATTCCGGCGGATTTGGGTCACAAATTCCCACTTGGTCGATCATGGACATCTACGAATGCACCGACGGTCTGACCGTGGACAAATCGCCGCTCTACGACCCGCACCAGCCCTTCAAGAACCGCGACCCGCGCATGACGATGAGCATCGTGGAACTGAGTACGCCCTGGCTAGGCTACGTGTATCAGTCGCACCCCGACTCAACGATTGTGTACAGTCCCAAACTCGGAAATCGGGTCAAGAACAACGATACCCGTTCCATTGCCCAGTTTGCCAGTTATACAGGCTTCGTCTGGAAAAAGCGGGTGGATCAGGGTTGGGCCGACCTGCGGCTTTCCGAAAGCCCCATTCTGATACTGCGCTACGCCGACGTGCTGCTGATGTACGCCGAGGCCAAAATCGAACTCAACGATATCGACAAAAGTGTCCTGGACGCCCTTAACTCGATCCGCGCCCGGGCCTACGGTAAGAAATCGGCAGCAGAAAGCGGCTATCCGAAAATCACTTCCACAGACCAGGCCGCGCTGCGCAACGCTCTGCGCCGGGAACGCCGCGTGGAACTGGTGCTGGAAGGTCTACGCTACATGGACCTGATCCGCTGGAAATTAGCCGACAAAGCCCTGAACGTGGACGTGCCAAGCCTTAACGAACCCACCAAACAGGACCGCAAGCAGTGGCCGTTCACCAACACGCTGCTGCCGATCATCGACAAGGACGGTTTGGTTTTTCACGAACACATCATCAAGGCGGGCTACGCCCGGAAAATAGCGGGCTACCAGTTCGACGCCGCCCGGCAGTACCTTTGGCCCATTCCGGCCAGCGAACGGTTGCTCAACGCGGAACTGACGCAAAATCCAGGGTATTGAAGGTTGTTGATTTGTTTAACTGGTGA
>NZ_JBGSXF010000262.1:0-24997 GCF_041751555.1 Persicitalea sp.
ATTCATGCGGGCGACTTCCAGCTGCGCGTGGTGACAGGCCGAGCGCAGGCCCAGTTTCTTATTTTCATCTAAAGCGGCTTTGAAAATCTCTGGCTCGGCCCCGAAAAACTTGATGCCGTCGGCCCCGTTCTTGGCGTTTTGCCGCACCCAGTCGCGGGCTTGTTCAGGTGTGGAGATAGGCTCCTTGGCGCCCATGCCGAAGGCAGTATACGCCAGGATGCGCGGGGCGGTAATCTTGTTTTCCTGGCTTTTATTCTTGTGCTCAAGTACCCAATCCAGGCCGTTACCCGCCGACGGGTCGCGAATGGTAGTGATACCGTGGGCCATCCACAGTTTAAAAACGTACTCCGAGGGGGTACCCTGCGCTTTGCCACCGATGTGGCCGTGCATGTCAATGAGGCCCGGCATGAGGTACATGCCCGTACAGTCGAGTTCCTTGTCGCCCGCTTTAGCTTCGGGACGGCGCTTCGGGTCGATGGGTACGCCGGGGTTGCCGACCTGATTAATAGATTTGATCCGATTTTTCTCCACCACAATATCTACCGGGCCAATCGGCGGCGCACCTGTACTGTTGATGAGCGTAACGCCGCGAATGATGAGCCGGTCGTAAGGACCATCGCCCTCAGCGCGAGCGGGGGCGTCAGTGATTTGGGCATTGACAAGAAAGACGGAGAAAACGCAGAGCGGGAGGAGGAAACGTCTTATCATAATAGATTGGACTATTGTAGAGACGCGATTTATCGCGTCTAGCGTAGTCAAGCGAATTGTGAAAACTATTGATAGTTAGAGGCTTAGTGCGGATTTCGCCTGTGGGCTGGCGCGCGATTAGACGCGATAAATCGCGTCTCTACAACAAACGTAATCAAAAATTCACCGAACCTTTGTCGCCTAGTCCGAACTTACCAATAAACTTAGACGAAAACTTCGAGCGCGACGTCAGGTAACGGACGCTTACGCCCAGGTAAGGCGCGAAGGGCGGCGTGGAGGAAGTCAGGTTTTCCCGGGCACCGTTAAAGGTGCGCAACTGCCGGAAACCCGCCACGCCCGCCTCGGCGGAAATGTTGAATACGGTCAACAGGTGCAGATTGGCCGACAGGCCCAACTTAACGTGCTGGTAGTTCTGACGGCGAAGTAGTTTTTCCTCGGCGGTCTGCACCTGAAAGCCGCCGCTGTAGCCGTTCACCCCCGCCAGCGCATCCATGCTGAACCATTTGGTCGGGTGGTAGTTGACATCGACCATAAAGGGCAGCAGAGCGGTGGCCCGCCATTGCTTGCCCAGCCGCTGATTGATGCCAAAGACCGGAACGAAGCGCAGTTTTTGGTTGTAGGTCAAAATGGAGCCGTAGATTATTTGACTACGCAGGCCGATGATTCGCATCCGCGCCGCGCCGCCCCACAGGAAAGGCTGCGGCGTGAAAATAGTTTCGTTAGATTCTGTCATGCCGATGGCCGCACCATAGACCCACAGTCTATCTTTTATACTCGCCTGCATCCGAATCGCGCCCAGCGAAACTGTCTTGTAGCCATTGTCGGGAAAATTTGTGCCTTCGATGGTGGGCTGCAACTGCGTGTACTGCCCAATGAGCACGGTATGCACGGCCCGCAGGTCAAATTTCTTTTTCAAACTAACACTCCCCTGCACTTCGCTCTGTACCGGAATGATGCCCAGAAAGCTCGTGCGCGTCAGACCGAAATTGGGCGTAGTGGCAGAATTGGTCGGGACGACGTAATTGGCGCTGAGTGTGGCGTTGGGATAAAAAAGGCGACTGAGGCCAAGTTGCTGCGCCTGAGTGGAAGTGGTGATTGCGATAAAGAGCAGGAGAAAAAGGGCGGAGGTAGATTTCATGCGGGAGCGTTGGGTGATTTCGTTGCCAATTAACGACAAAGGTAAGGGGCTATTGCTTGGAAAGATGTGGTAGATTCGCGTAGTTTTGGCCACACCCACAAAAAAATATGCTCCGATTTCCTTCAATAAAAAACCTCACTTACGGCATTGAACGGGTTATCCGGCGGTTTCCACTAGTAGTTCTGGTGGCAGCTTTAAAGGCCGTAGTGCTTTGTTTCCTGGTCGAAAGTCCCGCCACTGCGCCCGATTACCAACTCTACATCAGGTTGGCGCTGGTACTTTTCCTGACGTTACCGCTGTTCTTGAGTCTGCATTTGGTGGCCGAGCGGCGCAAGTGGAGTGCCGGCATACTGGCAGCGGGCGCGTTTGGCGTAGTGGTTTTGTTAGCTGGCTACTACTTAACCATCAGCCCCAGTCCCATTCAGCGCGACTACTACCGCTTCGGAATGTTTCTGGTCAGCGCGCATTTGCTGGTTTCATTCGCGCCCTTCGTGGGCTACGACGAACCGAATGGCTTTTGGCAGTTCAATAAAACTATGCTGCTGCAATTCCTGACCGCCACGCTCTACGCTGGGACGTTGTATATAGGAATAATTATAGCGGTCGAAACTGTCCGCTTCCTGTTCGACGTGACCTATTCCACCAAGATCGAACTTGACCTTTTCGTGCTTATCGGCGGTTTTTTCCACACACTGTTTTTCCTCAACGGCTTCCCGGCCCAACTGGATACTTTGGAGGAGCAGCGAGCTTACTCACGCGGCGTGAAGCTTTTCACGCAATACGTACTGCTGCCGCTGGAAGTGGTTTATCTACTGATTCTGTACGTTTATTCGGGCAAAATTCTGCTGCAGTGGCAGCTGCCCGAAGGCGGTGTAGCCTATCTGGTTATGGCTTTTTCAGTAGCGGGAATCTTTGCTCTGCTTCTCCTCTATCCTATCCGCGACAGCGCCGAGGAGCGCTGGATCAGAATCTTCACCCGCTGGTTTTATCTCGCCCTTTTTCCACTCATCGTGCTGCTGGGTGTGGCCATTTTTCGTCGCATCGGCGAGTACGGCGTTACCGAAAACCGGTACCTCGTGGCGGCCTTGGCCGTGTGGCTCACGGGAATTTCCATTTACTTTTTGATTAGTAGAAAAGACGACATCCGCTGGATTCCGCTCTCGCTTTGCGTGGCGAGTTTCGCGCTGGCGGTGGGACCGTGGAGCATCTTCGCCTACTCGCGGCAGAATCAGGCCGAGCGGTTTGGAGGACTTCTGGAAAATTACAAATTATTGAATGCCAATGGCAAACTAGCGGGCAACGCTACGCTGCCCGTCGAGGACTACGATCGTCTGGTGTCGGGCGTTCGATATTTTAATAATCGCCACGAGATCACCACGCTACTTCCCTATTTTCCGGCTGCGCCCGAAACCAGAGACGAAAGCGTGGTGGCGGCCAGCCTGGAAAAGCAGCTTCGGGAGGCCATTAATTCAAAATCCCCGCAAGCAAAGTCGAACGGCAGCGTACGCTTCGCCGTGTCGGGCGGCGACATTATATATGGTACTGATATTCGAGGCTATGATTATCTGGTAGTTTTCGACCTTTACGGCGACGCCTCACATGAGCGAGGGCAATGGAAAATTGAGGCGGCGAATCAGGGTGCGAAGCTTATCGTTTCAAAAAATGGCCGGGAGGTTGCTACCTGGGACATTGCCGCCCGCGTGGCCGAGATCGAGCAGCAATACGGTCCTAATGTCTATGAAATCAAACCTGAGCTATTGGTTTTCAGCCAGCCGGAGGTGCGTATAGAGTTGAACAATGTGACGCGAGGCGGAAAGTTTTATTCTTATAAAGGTGTGTTGCTGGGGAAGGAGTGAAATTCTAAGCTTGCTCTCGGACATAAGATCTCACGGCTGTCTGCATCTTGTCCTTCACTTCCTCCCAGGTAGTTTTCTCCAATAGGTCAGGATCAGCTTGTGCTTCTGCATCTCCAAAATACACCAGGGATCGCAGCACATAGAAAACATCCCGCTGACCGTATTTTTCTCGAAAAAAATCGAGCATCTCACCGATCGAATAATGATCCAGCAACTCTGCTATGTCCCAAAAATCTTTTTTTACACCCCGCTGTGAAATGGCCGAAAGTTTCATAGCCACAATATCGGGGACGGAGGCCAGACGGATTTCCTCAACGGTTTCCACAGGGGCGATATAAGGAAAAGGTAGCCGCACTAAATCTGTTTTTATATTTTCTATGAAAAGAAAAAGCATATTTGGGTTAGAGGCAAGAAACTCTGTCTCGGGCATAGATTCCCGAATTTCGGCGTACAGCAACTCAGGATCGAAAGTTTCGCAGGAAAACAGGTCGAAGTCAACGCTAAGGCGATGTCCGAAGCGCAAAGCCAAATTGGTACCGCCGACCAAAACAAACTGATCCAGAGCCGGAAGCTGCATCAGCCGTTTCAGAAGTCCCAGAGTTCGGGGTGCGACTGCCTTCGCGTGTAGCATTTAAAATCGGTGGGTTTCAGATCGAAATAAAAGCAGATGAAGTTGAGGACATCTTTTTTTAAATAGGAAGAACGCACAATTTCTGTACGAATGACCTCCTCGCCGTAATACCGCAGCACCTCAAGAAAATCATTCCAGCCGCCGTAGTTCATAATGCGGTCGATGACGTAAAGCCGATCTTTCTGAAAATCCAGATTCTCCGTATTAATATCCCAAAAAAGACGTTCAGCAATTTGTGGGTGAGGTTTTATTTTTATTCTATCATTCATCGCGCGGTGAACCGTATATTCACTCATTTGAAATCAAACAAACCGCTCCCGCAACTCCGGCGTGGGCAAACGGCATTGATCGCGCTTGCCGAACCAGCGGTATCGGTTTTGGGCTATTTTGGTGTAAAGCCAGTCGCGCCAGTCGCGGGGAATTACTCTGAAAGCGTACAGCAACGACCAACCACCGCCCAGTAGTTTGACTACTTCCAGCGCCGCATCGGACTTTTGGAATAGCTGCCCATCTTTCAAAAGAATAAAACTATCGTAGTCCTGTTCCGGCAGATTGAACCGCGCCAGTACTTCTTCTCCCGAAGCAGACTGCAGCGACGCGAATTTGAGCTTTCCTTCGGAGTCTCTATCGATTAAAAAGTTGACGGCGGCATTGCACAGGTTGCAGACGCCGTCGAAGTACACCACGTTCATCAGCGCAGCAGTTGTACCCAGCCTTTCAGCGTTACAGGCTGGCCGGGCCGCACTACTGACTGGAAGGTGACAGAAGCCTCGTAGAAGTACTGTCCGGCGGGCAAGGCCTGGCCGCTGCTGGATGTACCATCCCAATTAATGTTGGCGTCGGTAGTCTCAAAGACCTTTACGCCCCAACGATTAAATACCGTGAATGTCACGGTTTCTACGAAACTGGGACAATTCAACGGCTGGAAGGTGTCGTTCTTGCCATCATTATTTGGCGTGAAGACGTTGGGCAGCACGAACTGCGGACAGTTATCCTTACAGACCAGGTTACTCGGCGCACTTTCATTGCCGAAGCGGTTCACGGCCGTCACGTAGTAGCAGCCTGCAAACGAACTGAGTCCGGTATGGGCGTAAGTAGTGGCAGGTGGGGTAGGCGGCGGCAAGACGGACGCGAGCAGGGTCGGGGTTTCGTCGGCGAAGCGCGCGTAGTATATTCGGTACTCCACGATATTCGGGTCGCAGTCGTTACCCTGAGCGCTCTTGGCCGGATAGACCCACGACAGGTTATTGGTGAAAGTAGTCTGGTTGCAGTAAGCATCGGGCGCAATCGTGCTGCAATCCAGCGTGTCGAGGCTCAGCACGGGCGGACAAGGTTTGATGGTATCGATGGGTACGGCGCAGATTTTCTGCGAGAAATTGAGCAGAACCGCAGGCTTGATGCGGTCGTTGCCATAAGTACCTACCGTTTCGACGCGGTAGCAATAAACGGAGTCGGCAGATAGCGTAACGTTAACCGTTCCATCGAGAGCGTATTTGTCAGTACCATCATCCTGGTACACAAAAGTACGTGGATCCTGCACGGCGACCTCGGCGATCTGATTGTAAGTATCTGGCTTGCCGCGTACCTCGCGATAGACGCGGTGGCGCTGATTGTTGTTGTTCCATGGTACATTGGCCGTCCATTCCAGTTGCACAATCTTCGATTCGGCCCTTCCCTGGGTCAGTCGGACGCTGCTTGCGGGTTCGCTGGTGTCCAGTTTTTCGAGTGTCCCGTTAGCGTTGGTAAAGAAATACTCCAACTGATAGCGGTAGGCGTTGGCGGTAGTATTAAGACCTTTATCCACAAAAATCGTGTCTGCCTTACCGGGTTCGAGAAGGGTGTTAACGGTGGTAATCAATGTAAAATTGGTGCCATTCAATCCTTCGGCGCGAGAGAGCCGATACTGCGAAGAGCCGTTTATTTGGCTAGGATTTAAACCAATGGGGCGCGTCCATTTTACCGTAATCTGCCCGCGAGTCGTGCTGGTCGAATCTACTGTCACGTTAGTGATAACCGGTACCAAGAGCGGCAAGTCCAGGCAGAACTCAGCGGAGGGCAAACTCGTGCCGCCGCCGTTAAGATAACCTGGCTCAGTGATAAGCGCACCGGGGCGCGGGAACTCCGCCACCAAGCGGTAGCTGTACTTCACCCCGCGTCGCAACGGGTTGACGCTGCTGCTATCCAGAAAGCTGGTCGCAGTTACGGGGACGCGTCCCACCTCGGTATAGCCCAGCGTCACGGGCAAGCCGGGACTGCACGGATCGGGTTGATAGTCGGAACATCCTTCCTTACGGTACACCACAATCTGCGTCCCCGGAATCTGGCAGGCGTAGGGGTCCCATGTTACGCGGAAAGCCTTCCCTCCTGCGTCGGTCGTGGCGGTGGCCTGTACATTCTTAGGCCGAGGGCCGTACACTCTTATTCGGAATGTTCTTATATCGGCTAGTTTACGGAATAGGCTGGGATTGGGGAAACCGACTCGAGGACTGTCTTCCACTTTAAAAAGCACACTGTATGCCTCCGGTCGGATGTGATTACAGCCCGTCTGCCAGCGGAACACGCCACTGGCCTGACCCGCCGGATTTGGCGAGGCAGCGATGAACTGCGCCAACTGCGGATCGATCAAACCGTTGTTATACACGCCACCATTGGTTGTGATGGTGAGTGGGTCTCCATTTTTATCCACCGCCCTAATGGCCTGCTGGATGAGCGTCCCGGCCTCCACGCAGAGGTCGGGAATGGAGTCGAGCTTTGGCCTATCGTTATTGGCTTCCACCACAATAATCTGCATGTCTCGGGTGATCTCCCCGATTTTGACCCCGTTACGCCATTCTTCCACGATGAAAGCTACGTTATAGAATCCTGGCACAAAGGGCGCATCCCAAACCAGGTCGCCCGTGATGGGATTCATACTGAAAGTAGAGGGAAAGGCACCGTTCTCGGTCGGCCCCAGCGGCTGCACTTTGTTGGGATCGACGTACTGGACATTTTTCCCTTCGGGATTGTTGTCTCCCCCTTCCTGGGGCGTCACAATCCGATACGCCAGGCTGTCGCCATCAGCATCGTAGGCACCGGGGTTGTGAATATATCGCTGCCCTACGGCAGCTAGGTCAATCGGCGCATTGAGCATGACGGGCGTCCGGTTCTGGCCCAGGCTAGCGTTGATGACCAGGGTACTTTTTACGTAAAAGCTAAGTTCCTGCGTAGGCTTAGGGCCGATGTTGAGAACGTTATTATTGCGATTGTCAAGGTTTGTCGAGATATTGAAACGACCCGGTGCCGGAAAGGTGTAAACGAAGGTATATTCGTTCTTGGTCGTGTTGTTACCAATATTGGCAATGGGCTGCTTACGCGGAACGCTGATCGGCCCTACGGTTCCGACGAAAAATTTGACGTCCGTTTGCGCGTCGGCGGCGGCCTTACCATTTTCCAGGTCGAAATAGCCCGTGAACGTAATTTCGTAGGTCAGGGAAGTCGTGGAAATGCGTTTGGCGGTGATTTCACCCGCCCGTACGTGGGTGGCGCGAGCCTGGGTGGCGGCGAGGAGGAGCAGGAAGAAAAAGAGTATCGGGCGTATAGTCGATCGCATGAATTAGGGCTACTTGTCTGATTGAGTATAGACTTGAACGAAAAAGAAAGAAAAATCGGTGTAAAGCCTTTTCAGAATGGCTAGGGGGCAAACATTTTTTTTGTACAAAAGGTTGAAACTACACAATAGCCCGAAAAACTTAAAATCATTATAAATAATTGTCTTTCCAACAAAATGAAATGGCTTTTATTGTGTCGGAATCCTTTGTCGCGTACCTTTGGCAGGTTAAGGCAACAACCTACATTTAATCCAAAATCCAACACGTTCTACTATGTCGTGGCTTACCCAAACGTTATCCAGTTCTATTGGCAAGAAACTGATTATGGCTCTCACGGGCCTTTTTCTATGTACTTTCCTGATTGTTCATATGGTTGGCAACCTACAGCTTTTCAAGCCTGATCAAGGGCTTGCTTTCAATACCTACACGGTGTTCATGACCACAAATCCCTTTATCAAGACAATTTCCTATGGTCTATATGCCCTTATCCTGATTCATGCCTTTGATGGCTTTTACCTGGTCTATATGAATCGCAAAGCACGAAGCCGAACCTACGCCAAAGTTAACAACCAAAGTACCTGGGCGAGCCGCAATATGGGAATTCTGGGTACAGTTCTGTTGGTTTATCTCGTGGTACACATGGGCGATTTCTGGTACGAGTACAAGTTTGGACACCTCCCTTTCAAGGAATACACGATCGACTTGTCGGAAGGTACGATCATCGATACCCGGCAGATGCCCGATGGTTTTATGCTCAACAGCAAAATCGAAGAGCGACTGAGCGACGACAACAAGAGTAAGACGGTCATTGTGAAGGATCTATATCAAGAAGCGGAGGCTTCGTTTGCTAATCCGCTGCTGGTATTTTTCTACGTGCTAAGTATGGCGGCGGTGTCGTTCCACCTCGTACACGGTTTCCGCTCGGCCTGGCAAACACTGGGGGCAAACCACCCCAAGTACAATCCGATATTCAATTTCTTGGGCGTATGGGTGTTCGCCATCATCATCCCCGTCGCCTTCGCTGCCATGCCGATCTACTTCTTTCTAAAACAACTTTGATTAGTTGACAATGGACAGTTGACAGTTGACAGTTATTCATTGTCCACCGTCCACTGTCAACTGTCAACTTGAAAACTATTTCAAGAGCAATATGTCAACTTCCCCCAAACTGGATTCTAAAATCCCCGCTGGTCCGATCGAAGATAAATGGACCAAGTATAAGTCGTCGGTTCCGCTGGTGAACCCTTCCAATAAGCGCCGCATTGAGGTGATCGTGGTCGGCACGGGCCTGGCCGGGGCTTCAGCAGCGGCTTCGCTGGCCGAAATGGGTTATAAGGTCAAGGCATTCTGCTTTCAGGATTCGCCGCGCCGGGCGCATTCCATCGCCGCGCAGGGCGGCATCAACGCTGCCAAGAACTACCAGAACGACGGCGACTCAATCTACCGGCTTTTCTACGACACAGTCAAAGGCGGCGACTACCGCTCGCGCGAAGCCAATGTTTACCGCTTGTCCGAGGTATCAGGCAGCATTATCGACCAATGCGTGGCGCAGGGTGTGCCCTTCGCCCGTGAGTACGGCGGACTGCTTTCCAATCGCTCCTTCGGCGGAGTACAGGTTCAGCGCACATTCTACGCAGCCGGGCAAACGGGTCAGCAACTTTTGCTGGGTGCGTATTCGGCGTTGCAACGACAGATCGGTATCGGCGCGGTGCAAATGTACACGCGTCACGAAATGCTGGATGTGGTCAAAATTGACGGCAAGTGCCGTGGCATCATCGCCCGTAACCTGGTTACGGGCGAAATTGAGCGGCATTCCGGTCACGCGGTGCTGCTTTGCTCGGGCGGTTACGGTAACGTGTTCTATCTCTCGACCAACGCGATGGGCTGCAACGTAACCGCTGCCTGGAAAGCCCACCGCCGGGGAGCCTACTTTGGCAACCCTTGCTTTACGCAAATTCACCCGACCTGCATTCCCGTTTCCGGCGAACACCAGTCGAAACTGACGCTGATGTCAGAATCATTGCGGAACGACGGACGCATTTGGGTGCCTAAAAAACAAAACGACAACCGCCCAGGCAATGACATCCCCGAGGCTGAGCGCGACTACTACCTCGAGCGCCGCTACCCGGCCTTCGGGAACTTGGTGCCCCGCGACATCGCGTCGCGCGCCGCCAAGGAACGCTGCG
Source organism: Persicitalea sp. (assembly GCF_041751555.1). Lineage (NCBI taxonomy): Bacteria > Pseudomonadati > Bacteroidota > Cytophagia > Cytophagales > Spirosomataceae > Persicitalea > Persicitalea sp. Next base: position 10,107 of record NZ_JBGSXF010000262.1, read on the forward strand.
ACGCGGGCTACGGTGTAGGCCCATCCAAGATGGCCGTTTACCTAGACTACGCCTCAGCCATTGACCGCTATGGCCAGGGCGAAGCGAACAAGAACAACATCGCCAATCCTACGGACGAGCAGATTCGGGAGATGGGTAAGGATGTGGTGAAAGAAAAGTACGGCAATCTTTTCGATATGTATAAGCAAATCACTGGCGAGGATCCCTACGAAGTGCCTATGCGGATTTATCCCGCCGTGCACTACACGATGGGTGGCCTGTGGGTTGACTACAACCTGATGACTACCGTGCCGGGCCTTTATGCCTTAGGCGAGGCCAATTTCTCTGATCACGGGGCTAACCGCCTCGGGGCTTCAGCCCTCATGCAGGGCCTGGCCGACGGGTACTTTGTGATTCCCTACACGGTTGGTTCGTACTTAGCAGGCGAGATCCGCACCGGAGAAATCCCGACCGACCACGAAGCCTTTATCCAGGCTGAGAAAGATGTGAAGGATAGAATCACCAAACTACTCACGGTGCAGGGCCATACTTCCCCCGAGCATTTCCACCGGGAGTTGGGCAAGATCATGTGGGACAAATGCGGCATGGCCCGTAATGCTAAGGATTTGCAAAGTGCTATCACCGAAATCAGGGACTTGCGCAAGCGGTTCTGGGAAGATGTGCGTGTGATGGGCAGCGCCGATGAGTTAAACCCTGAACTGGATAAAGCCAGCCGCGTCGCTGACTTCATCGAATTAGGCGAACTCATGTGTCAAGATGCCCTTGATCGTAACGAATCCTGCGGTGGACACTTCCGCGAGGAGTACCAAACTGAAGAAGGAGAAGCCACCCGCGATGACGAAAACTACATGTACGTCTCAGCCTGGGAGTACAAAGACGTAAGCGATTGGCAACTCCACAAGGAAGAACTGGAATACGAGAATATCAAAATCGCGCAGCGCAGCTATAAGTAAGAGGAGTTCAAAGTTTATGAGTTTATGAGTTGAAGGGTATTTCAAATGGAAGCAGCATCCACCATTGACCTTTTAACCCTTGACCGTTAACCCCAAAATTTATGTCATCAGAAAACATGAGCCTCACGCTGAAAGTGTGGCGGCAGAAAAATAAAGACAGTGAGGGAAGCCTCGAAACCTACGCTCTGGAAGGCATTTCACCGGATATGTCCTTCTTGGAGATGTTCGACATCCTGAACGAGCAACTCATTCATGATAATAAGGAACCCATCGCCTTCGACCACGATTGCCGCGAGGGTATTTGTGGTTCGTGTTCAATGCACATCAACGGCCGCCCACACGGTCCGCTCACGGGCGTAGCGACTTGTCAGTTGCACATGCGCTCGTTCAGTGATGGCGATACCATCGTCGTGGAACCGTGGCGGGCGGTAGCATTCCCGGTAATGAAAGATTTGGTCGTGGATCGCTCGTCGTTCGACCGTATCATTTCGGCGGGTGGTTTCGTGTCGATCAACACGGGCAATGCGCAGGATGCCAACAGCATGCCGATTGCCAAGGAAAACGCCGACGAGGCCTTCATGGCTGCAGCCTGCATTGGTTGTGGAGCCTGCGTGGCGGCTTGCAAGAATGCTTCAGCCATGCTATTCACCTCGGCTAAGATTTCGCAGCTTGCCCTGTTGCCGCAAGGTCAGGCCGAACGGAAGCTACGCGCCGAGAAAATGGTAGCGCAAATGGACTCCGAAGGTTTTGGAGCCTGTACCAACACTGGAGCTTGTTCTGCCGAATGTCCGAAGGAAATTTCTATGGAGAATATCGCCCGGATGAATCGCGAGTACTTGGGGGCGAAACTGACTTCGAGCCGGGTGTAGGAGTCTGCTTAAAACTCCCCATGACCCAAAGAATAGCCCACATAGCCCTGGTAGTTAGAGACTATGACGAAGCCATTGATTTCTATACTAATAAGTTAGATTTCGAACTTATCGAAGACACAAAACTGAGCGAAGAAAAGCGATGGGTACTGGTGACCCCTCCCGGTGCGAAGGAATGCTGTCTGTTGCTGGCAAAGGCAGCTAATGAGCGACAAGTTGATAGTATTGGAAACCAAACGGGAGGACGGGTTTTTCTCTTTTTATTTACCGATAATTTTCAAAGAGACTTTGACAAAATGGTAGCGCGGCAAATCAAGTTTGTACGTCCACCGAGAGATGAGGAATACGGGAGAGTAGCGGTATTTGAAGATTTGTACGGTAATCTATGGGATTTGCTCGAACCGAACGAAAAGAATAAAGCTCTTCCGATTTAGCAAATAAAATTTACAAAAAGAGCCTTCCTTTATAGCGGAGGCTCTTTTTGTATTCAACAAGTACCCAGTGAAACACGCTGCCCTGCTATATAATCGGATGGCGCTTGAATTCCTTAGTTGAATCGAAGAGATAGCGGTAGGTGATGTGCTTCTTGACAATAGTACCGCCTAACATTTTAGCATAATTGAGCATCTTAGGATTAAAATCACCAATCCAGTTCAACTCTAGGTCAGTGTATTGGTAGCCGGGCTTCCAGCAGACTTTGGAGTAGGCCAGTGCGATGGCTGACTCGATCCCTTTTTTTTGGAATTCAGGGATGACGCCGAAAATAACGCCGAATGCCTTGTGATTGGTCTTCATCAGTTTGTGGTAAAAAAACTTCAATTTCCCGAGCCAATCCAGCTTGCCGTTGACGTGCTTGAAAATCTGGTTCAGTTCGGGTAGCATAATGAAAAACGACATGGGCTGGTCTTCGTAGTAGCCGAACCACATCAGCTCCTCTTCCAGAATCGGCCTCATGCGGTTCATTATTCCCTTCGACTGCTCCACGCTTATATCGCTCGTTCCCTGATGGGCGGCCCAGGCCTTATTGTAAATCACCCGAAAATCTTCCGCGAATTTTTCTAGTTCGCTTTTTTTGACGTGTCTGAAATCGTAGCCGGGCGTGGCGTAAATCTTCTCGGCCCGATGAAATACCGCCGGGTGCAGCATCGGTCGCACGTCTTCCTCGCGCATGGGCAGGTAGTAGGTGTACTGCTCGATGTAGTTCTGAAAACCGTAATCCTCAAACAACGCCCGGTAATAAGGCATATGGTAATCCATGCCGTAGGTGGGTTCCTTTTCGTAGCCTTCCACCAGCAGGCCCCAATGGCTGTCGCGTTCCCCAAAGTTGATTGGTCCTTCCATCGCCTCCATGCCGCGCTCGGTCAGCCAGTCTCGGCAGGAATCGAAGAGCAGCTTGGCCACGCGGTCATCGTTAGCGCACTCGAAGAAACCCATGCCACCCGTGGGTTGTTCGTTGCCTTCGTAGACGGTTTTTTGGTTGATAAACGCCGCCACGCGGCCTACTGTCTGCTCGCTATGATCTACGGCCAGCCAACGCACGCATTCACCATGCTGGAACAGTTTATTTTTTTCAGGATCGAAAATGTCCTCAATGTCTGTATCAAGCGGACGGATCCAATAAGGGTTTTTGCGATAAATCCGTACCGGAAGTTGTAGGAATTCGCTGCGCCGAAATGAGTCATCGCCGACTTCGAGTAGTTTCATGTCTGTGAATTTTGATAGCGGCTTTACCTCAAGGTACCATCCGACAGTAGATTAGCCGGGACAGTCCCTCGCGCCAGGAAATTATTGAGTGGCGGGGTAGTTTACTTTTTGCTAAATGCTTTCCCCAACTTCTTTTTCCAACCTGAGCGTGAGTCAGCCAGATAGCCATCGTCTTTGTACGCATAGCCATACTGGTAGTTGCTACTATACCCGGAGCTGTATTGACTATTACCGGAGGTCAGTCTGCTGTGTAAATTATCTGGATAGAAGTCGTTTACCACCACTTTTACCTCTTTCAACTCATATTCATCGGCAAGTTGTCCCGCTAGATGGTAAGCCTCCTGATTAGAGAAAAGCCACCGAACAATGAACAGTACATGGTCGCTTTGTCGCAGCAGTGGCACATTATCGGCTACCAGCCCGACCGGGGCGGTATCCAGCAGTATGTAATCGTAGTTTTTTCGGCAGTAATCCAATAGGTCGTCGAGCGCGGGTTTTTGTAAAAGTTCGGCGGGATTGAAGGGGGCAAATCCGGCGGGTACGTAGTCGAGATTCTCAATGACGGAAGCGTAGATAGCCTGGCTGACTTGCTCCGGTTTTTGTAAAAATTCACTCAGGCCGGGTGTTTGTTCAGGATTGAAATACAAGTGAATTTTAGACTTTCGCAAGTCGGCCCCGATAATGATCACTCGCTTGCCAATTTTGGTAAAAGAGAGGGCTAAGTTAACCGTCACGAACGATTTGCCCTCCCCGGCCCGCTCCGAAGTGACCAAAATCAACTTTCCTTCGTCCGCCCTACCATCTTCCAAAGATGATTTGGCAAAGCTTAGACGGGTACGGAGGGCGCTCAGCGACTCGGTGAAAACGGTGCGGTCATCGAGAAAATTGGTCAAATCGCGATTAGTATTTGTAGTTTTTTCTGAAAAACTATGCACCAACCCTAACATACTTACACGCGGGTGCTGAGCTATCTTACTGATATCGGTGAAGGTACTGTTGAGCGACCGCGCCAACAGCACGGATCCAATTCCCAAAACTAGTCCGCCGAATATGAACAGCAGAATGATCCGCCACGCGATGGGCGAAACCTTATCGGTATCAAACTGGGTGATGACCGTAAAAGATGGCAGCATTCCAGCCTTGACGATGGAAGACTCAATTTCCTTGTTGAGCAGTAGCGAATAGATGTTTTTATTTACCTCGAAATCGCTTTGCAAGTAGATGAAGTTTTTTTCTAAAGCCGGAATCTTACTAAACCGGCCTTTGAGAGTCGCCAAGTTGTCGTTCAGAATTTTAAGCGTCCGATTGTTCTTTTGGTTTTGCAAGCGAATGTTATCCAGAATCTGACTGCGGTACTTCACGAGTTGCTCATCCAGGTTCTTCACCGCCGCCGAATTGGGGCTATATTTTAGCAGGAGTTGCTTACGCTGAGTGATGATTTCGTTAAAAGCCTGCAGCAGTCCCACTAGCACGCCATCGGTGGTCCCATCAAGACCCACCGATAGATACTCGATGGTTTCGAAAGTACGACCCATGTTCGCTTCCAACATGTCGATGTAAGACTTTTGGATTTCCAGCTCATTTTTGCGCTGTTCCAGTTCACGGACTTTTGAGGTGATTTCCAACGCCGACGTACTGACATCCAGTAGTTGGTTTTTCTGTTTGAAAAGTTCCAACTCGCGAGCGGACTCTTTCAGATAGCCCGAGTAGATTTCCACCTGTTCGTTGATAAAACCGATTGTGAGATCTGAGGACTGCTGTTTTTGACGAAGGTCGAAGTCACGGTACGCTTCCACCAGGTTCGCCAGAAAATCTTCGGTGTAAGCCTTGTTGTGATATCTGAATGTGAGATCCATCACGGGCATTTGATCTTCAGTTTCTTCCATATCGATGCGCCACACAAAGGCATTGACCAGCCGGGCGGGATCATTGTAGGTAAACTCAAACGCGTAGCCAGGAGCCGTGTTGATTTCCTTTATTCTAAAAACCAGTCCCGGCAAAGTCACCACGGCTCGACGTACCAATTTGAGCGGACGGCTTACCAATTCGGCGGTCTGATAGCGAAGCGTCAGGTCTTCATCCAAAACGAAAGTACCATGTCGGTATTGGCTGGGATCGTAGTCCAGTACTTCCAACTCAAGAGGAAGGGCGGGATAAACATCAATCCGCCGCAAGTCCTTTACCCGGTAATAGGTGAAGGGATTATTCATCCTCGTTAAGGTGTTCTGTACTACCTCCGGAGAGCGAACGTTGAACTTTTCCGTTAGATAATCCGGACTACTGGCGCCAAGAATGAACGTAGGCTGCGAGCCGCTCAGTCCATCCAATTCCGATTGCTTGTCTAGGTACTTTAGCGTGACCATGCCGACGTACTGTGGCGTTACGAATTTCAGATAGAGAAAACACAGTGCCCCTGCCAGCAGCACTGCGGCCACAATCCACCACCAGCGGCTTAAGAATACTCGAATGAGTTTCTTGAAGTCGATGGACTCCGAGTCACCAAGGAGTTGCTCGAAAAGAGCACTGTCAGTTTCTTGCCGCATGGTCAGGTACCAGGTGGTTCAAAAGAGGGCGATCGCACAACATCTCAAATTCCGGGGTACGGGTAGCCCTTTGCAAATAAGCGTATTGATTGGCCCGGTGCAAATCTGTACCTACGGCCCCGATCAGGCCCTGTCGGATCATCTGTTGGGCGAGTAGTTTCTCAGTCTGGCCGTACTGTCCGCCCAGCGACAGAAGATTTACTTGAAAAATGACGCCCATTTCTTGTAGCTCGGCGTAACGCTCGGGACGTTGTTGCCAGGGACGGTAACGCTCGGGATGCGCCAGTACGGGCTGCCAGTCATGATCGATCAGGGCTTTGAGCACCTGAGTAAAATACGGCTCTTCGGTGCGCATAGAAGTTTCTACCAGCACATAGCGGTCGAATAGCGGGAGTATCTGTTCCTTTTCCAGTAGCGTCATCAGGTAATCGTCGCCGAAATGTTCGGCGGCGTAGGTGAGCGTCAGATCTGGCCAGCGATTGGCGGCAGCCTCATTCAGCCGTTTCCAGGCGGTATGGATGGTCTGCCGATCATTGGGAAACATGGCAGCTCGGATGTGCGGCGTGGCGATGATGCGCTTGATGCCAGCAGTGTGGTGTGCGGCTAATATTTTCAGGCTCTCTTCCAATGTTGGCGAGCCGTCGTCAATGCCCGGCAGCACATGAATGTGCAGGTCAGCACCTATTTTTTCCAAGTAAGGCCCACTTTCTACGACGCCAGCCATTTTTGCGAATCTAGGCAAAGTCATGGGTTAGGACGGAGTCTGATAAAATTAATGACAATCAACGTCAGGTTCAGCGCGGTGATTATCGGCTGAGCCAATACCAGGGCGCGCTGGTACTTAACGCTGCGAATGGAGCCGCGCGAAGGTGGAACGTATACAATATCATTGTCGTATATGTTTTGATTCATAATCAACGGGTTACCCAAATCCTGAAAATCGTATTCGATAACCTGTTGTTGAGTTCCCTCACTTCTTATTATCTGAATGACGTTGCTGGCTTCGCTGTAATTGATTCCACCCGATTGGGCCAGGATTTCTCCCAAAGTCAGGAAATCCTTTTCGAGTAGTACGATTCCCTGCGTATTGACCGACCCCAACACATTCACGCGAAGGCTAGTAATGGATACCTCGAAGAGCGGATTACGGAGGTCTTGATAGAGCGTTGCCAGCGTGTCGGCTACGGCCTGCCTCGTGCGCCCCGCTACTGGAACTAGTCCGAGTTCAGGTAAGCTAATATTTCCGTCCGTTCGGACTACGGCTTTGTAGCCAGCTCCCGCTCCATCCGCTGTTGCCATCTGGTTGGGATCAGGAAACAGTTCCGACGACCAGTTGAGGTTGCGGATCAGGAGCTTATCCCCCGCCTTGATCCTGTATATTCCCTTATTTACTACAGAAACTGCTGGATTCAGCGTTTGGGTATTCAACACGGGAGCCGGCTTCTGGCTTCGACAGGAAGCCAACAACAACGTGCTTACACATACCAACAATACAGCGAACCCCTTTCTCATTTAAATGTTATTGATCCATGAAGTGATCCCGCACCTTCTTTAACGCCGAACCGATTACCTGGTGCATATCGTAATAGCGATATTCAGCCAATCGTCCCCCAAAAATGACCTTCTCTTCCGCTTCGGCCAGCGCTTTGTATTGGCGATAAAGCGTATCGTTCTTAGTATCGTTAATGGGGTAGTATGGTTCCGCTCCCTCACTCCACTCCTGCGGATATTCGCGGGTCACAACGGTCTTGGGCTGGGTGCCGAACTCAAAATGCTTATGTTCGATAATGCGCGTGAAGGGTGTTTCGGCATCGGTATAGTTGACCACTGCATTGCCCTGGAAATTATCCGTATCCAGGGTTTGGTGATCGAAACGAAGACTCCTGTATTCCAGCGCTCCAAAGCGAAAGTCGAAATATTCGTCGATTTTACCCGTATAGACTACCCTATCCGCCAGTTGAGATAACTCCTCGCGCTTTTCGGTAAAATCGACACCCAGCCGTACCTCGACGCCTTTTAGCAATCCTTCAGTCAGCTTGTTGTAGCCCCCGATGGGAATGCCCTGATAACGATCGTTAAAATAATTATTGTCAAAAGTGAAGCGTACGGGGAGCCGCTTGATGATAAAGGAGGGCAGTTCGGCCGCTGCCCGGCCCCATTGTTTTTCGGTGTAAGCTTTGATGAGTTTTTGGTACATATCGGTACCCACCAGCGAAATGGCCTGCTCTTCAAGGTTTTGCGGATCGGTAATGCCGGCTTCCCTTACCTGCTCAGCAATCTTAGCCTTAGCTTCTTCCGGTGTCGTTACGCCCCAGAGCTGGTAGAACGTATTCATATTGAAAGGCAAATTATAAAGTTCACCCTTGTAGTTAGCTACCGGGGAATTGGTGTAACGGTTAAATTCTACGAACGAATTCACGTAGTCCCAAATAGCCTTATCGTTGGTGTGAAAGATGTGTGCTCCGTAGGCGTGGACGTTGATTCCCTCTACGTCTTCGCAATAAGTGTTACCACCCGCATGAGGGCGACGGTCGATCACAAGACACTTTTTGCCGCGCTTGGTAGCTTCGTGCGCAAACACGCTGCCCCATGGCCCGGCTCCTACGATCAAATAATCGTACTTGTTCATTGATGGATATATGTTGGATTTTCGAAAGTCACAAAGCTAACGAATCACTACGAAAAAAGGCTCCCCGAGGGGAGCCTTTCTACTTATAGTGTATTAGTGTGCCTTTATGGCATCAGGCGCAATTCCACGCGGCGGTTCTTCATCAGTCCTTGGGTAGTAGCACCATCGGCAATGGGCTTAAAGGAACCGAAGTAGTCCACAACCACTTTACTTTGGTCTTTCAAACCGCCTTCGTTAACCAGGTAATCACGAACAGCATCCACTCGACGGCGCGATAGAGCCATGTTGTAGCGGTCAGAAGCACGGCGGTCAGCGTGACCAGCCAGCTGTAGACGACAACCGGAACGGTTCATCAGCGTGGCTACATTGTTCAGCATTTCGCGATACTCAGGCTTGATTTCATTCTTATCTGTTTCGAACATCACGTTGGCGAATATCTCATTACAAGCGGCACCGTTGGCCAGAGCATTTTTCACATATTGATCGAAGTCGATCACGCGGCCGCTACCGTCCACAACGCTACCGGCGGGTGAATTAGGCTCTTTATCGAAGAAGTCGGATACGCCGTCACCATCCGTATCAAGCAACAATCGTGGATCGATATCCTTAGGACGGTTAGCCTTGGCCACTGAATCCATTTCGTCCATGGTCAAAATCCTTGGTGGCTTCACCAACAAACGAGGGTCAGTGTAGCGTAGGTGGTAATAACCACCCTGATCGGGATCGTAAGTGTACTTACCGTCTACTTTACTTACGCGCAACGGGTTTTTACCGAGTTTGTAGGTAAGCGCGATAGCACCAAAACCATATTTATCAAGAGCTGAGTTTCCCTTGTGAGCTGTGGGTAGTTGATCGAAACGAAACCCGTCCGCCGTACTCCGTGAGTAGTCGCCACCATACGTTGCGTCCACAAAGTCGGAATTCACATTGTTCAAACGGAAATCGAGACCTAAGTCCAATCGCTTGGTAAGTTCGTAGTTAACCGCGAGTCCCACGGGAATTATCCAGTCGTTGGTAGCTCCGGTGTTTCGCAGTTCCACGCCACCAGTAAGATCATAGGCAGTAGCATTGTACCACATCATACCAAATCCAGCGTAAGCATCGACCTTCCAGTGCTTCATTTTGGTGGGACCAAGTAACAAGCCTTTCAAGTTAACCGTACCCGCAATGCTGGCATCCACGTAATTAGTCTTGAAGTATCGAAAATAATTCCGCCGCTTCATACCCGTCAGGTTGCCCAATGACACGTCGCCGCGCAAACCAAACAGATAAGAAAGTTGCTTACCGATGGTTATACCTCCCTCGAAAGTGCCCCATTCGCTATGTGTATCACTAGTATTGCCGGATACGGGAAAAAAGTCGTACTCCCTTAAATCTCCGAAAAACAGAGTAGGGGCGACGTGGACACCAATCGACCAGGTATTCAACTTGTAAGGACCCTCATAGGTAGCCTTGGGGTTGTAGTCTGGTGAATTGGGCTGCGTCTGCTGCACATACTGGGCGCTCAGGGGGAGGGCCAGCATCGATCCCAAAACGAGCGAACCGATTAACAGGGATACTTTTTTCATACTATAAAAAATTGCGTTATTTGATTAACAAGGATTCTTCTTCCGTTTTTATTCTCTCTCTTCGGCTTATCCGTTCTTTCCAGTTGGCAACAAAAGTATGGTAACTAAATGAGTTAACCAACTACCAGACTGCTCTAAAACTGGAATAAATATGGGAGAATTCTAATTTTCTTCCTAAAAAAGGGGATGATTAGAATTTTTCAAAGTCTTTGCATTACTTTTTTTATTGTTTCATCTTTCCAGACACCGAATTCGCCGAGTTTAATCTTGCGCCTTGCCTCTCCTACCAGCCATAAATAAAAGGTAAGATTATGAATACTGGCAATCTGCGCTCCTAACATCTCATTTGATCGGATGAGGTGGCGAAGGTAAGCCTTCGTATAGAAACTACTGACATGCCCGCCCAAATTTTTGTCAATTGGGCTGAAATCGTCTTGCCATTTCAGGTTACGAATATTAATTATGCCTTCGGTTGTAAAAAGCATACCATTCCGCGCATTGCGGGTGGGCATCACACAATCGAACATATCTACGCCCACGGCAATGCCTTCCAGAATGTCGGCTGGCGTACCAACACCCATCAGATAGCGAGGCTTGTCACGGGGCAAGATATCGCAAACTACCTCCGCCAGTTCGTACATAATCTCGGCGGGTTCACCCACCGACAGGCCACCAATTGCATTTCCTTCACGTCCGGCGGCAGCGATGGTTTCGGCTGACTTCACCCTAAGGTCCTTATAGACACTGCCCTGGACGATTGGAAAGAGAGTTTGGGAGTAGCCATAGTGCCCCTCAGTGGCGTCGAAGCGGTCGCAGCAGCGCTGTAGCCAGCGGTGAGTCATCTCCATCGACTTCCTGGCGTAATCGTACTCGCATGGATAGGGGGTACATTCGTCGAAAGCCATAATGATGTCGGCTCCGATTTGACGCTGAATATCCACCACACCTTCGGGTGTGAAATTGTGGAGTGACCCGTCGATGTGGGAACGGAATTCTACACCCTGCTCTTTAATCTTTCGTCCTGTTCCCGCTAGAGAATAGACTTGGTAGCCACCGCTATCGGTCAAAATTGGCCCTTCCCAGCCATTGAAACGGTGTAGGCCACCTGCCTTCTCGATAACATCGAGACCCGGACGGAGAAAAAGGTGGTAGGTATTCCCCAAGATAATTTGAGCCTTCACGTCGTCCCGCAGCTCGCGCTGATGCACCGCCTTGACCGTCCCCGCTGTTCCGACGGGCATGAAGATGGGCGTTTGAATGCTGCCGTGCGCAGTTTCAAGCAAGCCCGTCCGGGCTTTTGTGTGGGGATCCTGACTTTGGAGCGTAAATTTCATGGGTCTATCCTGCTTGACGGGCGGCAAAAATACGGCTAAGCCGGCAAACATTGCTGGCAATGAACGTATATTTGCCGAAAACCCCTCTATAACTACCCTTTTGCCGCGTGATCGAAGCTCTACTTGCCCTCCTCGGCGTGTTCCTTATCGTACAGCTTTTCTACTACCTGTTTGTCTTTGTCCGACTGGCTAATTATCAACAGGAAATCTCAGACGGTAATGGATCGCCGCCTGACGGATCGCCGCCTGGAGTCACGGTGCTGGTTTGTGCCTGGAACGAATTAGAAAATCTCAACGAACTTCTTCCGCTACTCAACGCCCAGGAATACCCCGAGTTCGAAGTTATTGTTCTTGATGATCGTTCCCACGATGGCACCGAAGATTTTCTGAACGAAAATGCCACGCGTTGGCCGCACGTTCGCTCGGTTAGGATCGAGACCGAATATCCGCACATTACGCCCAAGAAATATGCCTTGACTGTGGGCATGAAGCACGCCCGCTACCCCGTAGCTCTGCTAACCGACGCCGATTGTCGCCCCGCCAGCCATCACTGGATTGCCGGAATGGCCTCACAGCTGAGCGAAGACAAGGAAATTGTGCTGGGCTTTTCTCCTTATTATAAGGAAGCTGGTCTGCTCAACTGGTTCATTCGCTGTGAAACGTTCTACACAGCCGTTCAATACCTGTCGTTGGCACTCGCCCAGCGGCCTTACATGGGCGTGGGTCGAAACCTTATGTACCGAACCGACTTGTTCTTTCAACATAAAGGTTTTTACCAACATAAGCACGTTGTGGGTGGCGACGACGACCTTTTCATGAATCAGGCAGCTACCCGTACCAACACTGCCATTGACCTGAATCCCGACTCCTTCGTCTATTCTTTTCCGAAAACTACCTGGACAAGCTGGCTAACGCAGAAAAAGCGACATTTGTCAGTGGGAAAACATTACCGATCAAGCAATAAAATCCGGCTCGGACTTATGTCGGCGTCGCATGTCGGCGTCTGGGTGGTGGGACTTTCAACTCTGGCTTGGGGATTATTTTGGCAGGATTGGTTTGTATTACAAATCCTTGGCGGTGCCTTTGCGCTGCGCTGGCTGGTGCAGACTATCGTTTTGCAGGCCATAAACAGACGGCTTGACCGCACCCTCTCATGGTTTAGTTTCGTTCCAATGGATCTCACGTTTTTTGTCTATTATGTAAGTATGAGTGGGCTAGTACTCTCGCGACGAAAAAAGAAGGTGACGTGGCGGTAATTCCTCGGCTACGCTTAGAATGACAAGGAGTGACAGAATTCCAAAGCGACAAACGGAAGTAGCTACTTACAAGCGCAATTTCTCAAATTAACACATAAACAAAAATTGGACATAATCTTAAAGTACTTTCCCGACTTGACCGAGCGGCAGCGGGAGCAGTTTGGACAGTTGCGGGAGCTTTACGCTTTCTGGAACGCACAGATCAACGTCATTTCGCGGAAGGATATCGACGCGCTCTACGAGCGACACGTGCTGCATTCGCTGGGTATTGCGAAGGTCATCCAGTTTCGGCCCGGTACCACGATTCTGGACGTAGGGACGGGCGGGGGTTTTCCCGGCATTCCGCTGGCGATTTTGTTTCCGCAGGCGCATTTTCACTTGATCGACAGCATCGGTAAGAAGATAAAGGTAGTACAGGAAGTGACCGATGCCCTGAAGCTGCCCAACGTAGTGGCCGAAAAGGCTCGCGCCGAATACGTTGAGCGTGCCAACTACGAGTTTGTGCTGAGTCGGGCCGTCACGCGGTTGGCTCCGTTTGTGGAGTGGGTACGGCACGGTATTAGTCCCAATTCCTTCCACGATCTCAAAAACGGAATCCTCTGCCTGAAAGGCGGCGACCTGGACGAGGAGATTCGCGAATATAAGCGGCGAGTAAAAATCTTCGATCTTGCCGGCTCATTTGAGGAAGATTTTTTTGAGACCAAGAAGGTAGTTTATGTACCTTTGTCTACTAAAAACTAGCGGCAACCCCTATCCCATGAATGAGAAATTCCGAGCCAGCGGCATGATGAATCCCATGTTCCCTGACGAAATTACCTTCGGCGAAAAAGGCGTAACCTTTAAGGTTCGTAAAGCCCTCAACAGTACTGACAATTTTGTTTTCTACAACGACATCTCCGGCGTGGAGATCGACTCAGGTGTCTTTTTTTCAACGATTCGTGTCATTCCCCGAATGCGGGCTGAGATCATTATGAAAAATTTCACCAAGGGCGACGCACGGAAAGTCAAGGACTTACTACTGGAAAAAGTGCAGGGCTAATAAAAAAATCCGGGCCGTGCTTGCGTGGTTTTGAGGAAGGACTTACATTTGCACCCACAATTCAGGAAAACGCCGATGTTTAGGTGAGTTTTTGAAGTGTGCATACTCCCGAATAGCTCAGTTGGTTAGAGCATCTGACTGTTAATCAGAGGGTCGCTGGTTCGAGCCCAGCTTCGGGAGCAACTAAAATAAGAAAAGCCTGACAGTCAATAGACTGTCAGGCTTTTTTGGTGTTACATTTTGTGTTACACCAAAAAATACGGCTAGACTAGCGCTTGTCTGTATTGAATAATAGAAATTGTACTGTATTTCTTTTTAAGTATGAAGAAAGATTAAATTGATATTATTTAAAATTTTGATCTAAGTTTGTGCCTCTTTCACTTATAATCTGAGATGGGCAGGACTTTAACAATCGAGCTAACTGCTGAGCAACTTTTTGAACTGCGGCACAATTACCGGACTGGCGAAAGCCACGCCTTCCGCCAGCGCTGTCGGATGGTGGTTCTTAAATCGCAAGGGCTGAAAACCAGGGACATATGCGAACTTGTCGAGATTCGCAGCCAAAACCAGGTCAATGGTTGGATCAAGCGCTACAAGGAGGGCTACGCCGGGCAAGGCATTAACGTGCTATATAACGCGCCGGGCCAGGGCCGTAAGTCCACTTTCGACGCGGTGACCGATGCTGAACGGGTACGGCAGGTCGTCAGCAGCGAGCGCCAGAAACTGGCCAACGCCAAGGCGATCCTCGAAAAGCAGATGGGCAAGGAGTTCCACCTGAAAACGCTGCACAATTTTTTAAAAGCATTGGTCGGTACGCCGAACTAGGGATATACGCACAATGCGGCGCGGAACACTACGCCGAACTAGAGTGGTACGCAGTCTCCCTTTAGAAGACATAAGCACAATGCGGCGCGGAATACTACGCCGAACTGGGGGATCTCCCTTCGGAAGACCCCGCACACCGCGGCGCGCGAAACACTCCATGCCAATCCGATC
>NZ_JBGSXF010000263.1:0-5577 GCF_041751555.1 Persicitalea sp.
CCGAATTGGCCCAACTCGTAGCCTTGCTGTGAGGCGGTGTTGGCCCCCGTCAGGTCATAAAACGAGGTTTCAGGATTGGATAGGTAGGTCGAGAAGGCGTTGTAGTTGCCGATTTCCTGGTTACCCGTCTGTCCGTAACCGATGCGCAGCTTGGCAAAACTGAGCCAGGAGGAAGTACCTTTCATGAACGATTCCTGCGAAAGTACCCAGCCCGCGCTCACCGACGGGAAGTAAGCCGTGCGGAAGGCGGGAGCAAAACGCGAAGAACGGTCGCGGCGCAGCGTGAAATCAACCAGGTAGCGGTCGTCGAAGGCGTAGTTGGCACGGGCAAACTCCGAGGCCAGTTTCCACTCCTCGCCGCCGCCGCCATTGCTCACCACCGTGCGGCCCGCATTCAGATAGCGGTTGGGCAATTCGTCCACGGCAAAGCCCGACCGCTCGCCAAACACAAACTCGGAATAGCTACGGATCGACTCCGTACCCAGCAGCAGGTTAATGCGGTGATTGTCGCCGAGGGTTTTATTATACGTCAGAGTATTGTACCAGGTCCAGGTAAAACCGAAGTTGTTGTCGTTACGCAGGGTGTTGGTACCCGTCATTTCGGGCGACTCAGGGTCGTTGGCGCGGTAGCGGCGCACGTTGAAGGTGTTGTAGTCCACCCCGAATTGCGTTTTAGCGGTCAAGTCTTTCAGAATGTCCACCTCGGCGTAGGCATTGCCAAATAAGCGCAGCTCTTTCTCCTTATTGTCTTTATTACGGAAAAGCTCGGCTTCAGGATTCCGGGAGTTGTCCAGGCCCGTCCCCACGCCACCGCCGAAGTAGCCGTTTACGTCATAACGAGGAACAATAGGGGGGATACGATACGCGAACGAAATCGGGTTGCTCTCATTTTGGTTGCCACCCGTTTGGCCCACGCGCTCTCCGTAGCCTACTTGCAGGTTTTCGCCGACGCGGAAGCGCTTGGTCACGTTGAATTCAGTATTAGCCCTCAGAGAATACCTTTTAAAGTAGGTGTACTTCATGATGCCCTGCTGGTCGAAGATGTTAGCCGACATGGCGTAACGCGCCGACTCTGTAGCGCCCGAAACCCCGATTTGGTGGTTCTGCATTGGGGCCGACCGGAAAATGGCATCCTGCCAATCCGTTCCCTGCTGGTTGGCGCGGCTAATCAGGTTGCGGGCGTTGAAGTCGTATTTGGTCTCATCTACTTCCCCTTCCTTTTTGCCCGCCGGATTGGAATAAAAGGGGATAACGGGCGTGGCTCCATTGCCAAAAATCGTGATATTGGGGTAAGCCAGCGACGTACCAGCCGGGTAGGCACCGTCCACCAGTTTACTTGTGTTCTGTCCATTGATCCGCGATTCCCACAGGAGATCAGCGTACTGCTGTGTGTTCAGCAGATCCAGCGTACGCCACGCTTTTTGTTGGCCGTAGTAAGCGTCGTAGGAGAATACAGGCTTACCAGCTTTGCCCTTCTTGGTAGTAATGATAACTACCCCGTTAGCCGCGCGAGATCCATAAATCGAAGCTGCCGAGGCATCTTTCAAAACCTGCATCGACTCGATGTCATTCAAATTCAGCGTATTCAGGTTTTCTTTGGTCGGAGTGCCGTCGATGACGTAGAGCGGCGAGTTGTCGTTGATGGTACCGAATCCTCTTATACGTACCATAACGCCACCACCGGGTGAGTTGTCGTTGCCAACGTTGACGCCCGCTACGCGACCCTGCATGGCCTGCGCCAGGTTGGTAGCAGGTACCGAGAGCAGTTGCTTGGTATCGACCGTAGCCACCGCGCCTGTAATGTCGCGTTTCGACTGCGTGCCGTAACCCGTCACCACTACTTCGCTCAGGCTCTTAGTGTCTTCGTCCAGACTGAGGTTGATGGTACTTTGGTTACCTACCGTAATTTCTTTCTTCACAAAACCAATGGAAGAAATGACCAGCACCGCATTGTTTCCGCTCACGTTAACCGCAAAGTTTCCATCAGCGTCGGTCACGGTTCCCACGGTAGTTCCTTTCACCTGCACGTTTGCTCCGGGCAGGGCGGTGTTGTCAGTGGTCGAAGTTATTTTCCCCGAAACGCGACGATCTTGCGCCTGAGTCAATAAGCTACTCAACAGCAAGAAAATACACACAGTCCACTGAACCGTTACTCGTAGATTCTTTTCCATAAGAAAGAGTTGATAATTGGTTGATAGGGTAAAAATTTCGTAAAAGTAGGTAAATGTACCTTGTAAGATTCGATTGGTATATCATTTATTTTTTACAAAAAAACGGGTTCTGTACGCTCGCAGTAAAATCGCGATTTACCGAACCTAACGTCTTGTATTCCGGTTAGTACCCGAATAACCTAACCACCCAATTTCTCCGCTTTTGAAACCCCAACCCATTAAAGATCTGACGGGCTACGACCACATAGACGTACAAGGTGCCCGCGAGCATAATCTCAAAAATATCGACGTATCCATTCCGCGCAACCAGTTGGTAGTGGTGACGGGCATCAGCGGCAGCGGCAAGTCATCACTGGCCTTCGATACGATCTACGCCGAGGGGCAGCGGCGCTACATGGAGAGCTTTTCGTCTTACGCCCGAGGCTTCATCGGCGAAATGGAGCGGCCCGATGTGGACAAGATCAGCGGCCTGTCGCCCGTCATCAGCATCGAGCAGAAAACTACTTCCCGCAATCCGCGCTCGACGGTTGGCACCGTGACCGAGATTTACGACTTCCTGCGCCTGCTCTACGCCCGCGCGGGTGAGGCGTTCAGCTACGTGACGGGCCGACGCATGGTGAAGCAGTCGCAGGATCAGATTATCGACCAGCTTCTCAGCCAGTTTGAAGGACAGAAAACTACCCTTTTGGCTCCCGTAGTAAAGGGCCGTAAAGGACACTACCGCGAATTGTTCGTGCAAATTGCCCGCCTGGGCTACACCAAAGTAAGGGTGGATGGCGAGGTGCAGGACATCGTTCCAAAGATGCAGCTTGACCGCTACAAAGTACACGACATCGAGATTGTGGTGGATCGACTGGTTCCCGAGGCCGACGACCGCTACCGCCTGAGCCAGTCGGTAGCCACGGCTCTGAAACAGGGCAAGGGCGCGATGATGGTGATGGACGGGCAGGGCGAGGCGCAGTATTTTTCCCAAAACCTGATGGACCCCGAGGCGGGTATCAGCTACGATGACCCCGCGCCCAACTCGTTCTCGTTCAACTCGCCCTACGGCTGGTGTCCCAACTGCCAGGGATTGGGTAAAGTGGAGGAAATCACCGAGGACTCCATCATGCCTGATCGCTCGCTGAGTATCAGTCGGGGCGGCATTGCGCCGATGGGCGAGTACCGCGAAGCCTGGATTTTTAAACAGTTGCAGGTACTTTTGAAACCTTATAAGGTTAATCTAAGTACCCCGCTGGAAAAATTCCCGCCCGAGGCCATCGAACTGGTACTTTACGGCAGCGACGAACCCGTACCCGTGCCTTCAAAAAAGTACCCCGGCACCAAGTGGGACACGAAGTTCGACGGAATTATCAATTTCCTGAAGCGACAGCAGGAAAACGGCTCCGATAAGATTCAGGATTGGCTCAAAGATTTCATGGTCATCCGGGCTTGCCCCGAATGCAACGGGCTGCGGCTGCGGCAGGAATCTTTGCATTTTATTATTGACAAGAAAAATATTGCCGAACTGGCCGAGATGGATATCCGCGAGTTAGGCGACTGGCTCGTCAACCTGGAAGACCGTCTGGAAGACCGCCAGAAAGTCATCGGTCATGAAGTACTTAAAGAAATCCGCAAGCGCGTCGGCTTTTTGCTGGATGTCGGACTGGATTACCTGACGCTCAACCGTTCACTGCGGACGCTGTCTGGCGGCGAGGCGCAGCGCATTCGGCTGGCGACGCAGATCGGCACCCAACTCACGGGGGTACTTTACATCATGGACGAGCCCAGCATCGGCCTGCACCAGCGCGACAACGAGCGGCTGATCGGCTCGCTAAAAAACCTGCGCGACTTGGGGAATACGGTACTTGTGGTAGAACACGACAAGGACATGATGCTGGCTTCGGACTACATCGTGGACATCGGCCCCGGCGCGGGACGCCACGGCGGCCACATCGTCGGACAAGGTACCCCGGACGAATTCTTAAAAAACGGCTCGACCACCGCCGCTTACCTCGACGGCCGCGAAAGCATCGAGGTACCCGCGAAACGCCGCAAGGGCAACGGCAAGAAACTGGTGTTGAAAGGCGCCACGGGCCACAACCTCAAAAACGTGACGCTTAAAATTCCGCTGGGTACCATGATATGCGTTACAGGCGTCAGCGGTAGCGGAAAGTCGTCGCTCATCCACGAAACGCTGTTTCCGTTGCTGAATCAGCATTTTTATCGCTCCCGCCGCGAGCCGCTGGAACATAAATCCATCGAAGGACTGGAACATCTGGACAAGGTCATCGAGGTCGATCAATCGCCGATTGGCCGCACGCCGCGCTCCAACCCAGCGACCTATACCAACTTATTCACCGACATCCGCGCCCTGTACTCCGAACTACCCGAATCCAAAATCCGGGGCTACAAGCCGGGACGGTTCAGCTTCAACGTAAAAACGGGCCGCTGCAACGACTGCGAAGGAGCGGGCCGCAAGAAAATCGAAATGGATTTCCTGCCCGATGTCTATATCAATTGCGAGACCTGCAAGGGCAAGCGCTTCAACCGCGAAACGCTGGAAGTGCGCTTTAAAGGAAAATCCATCTCCGATATTCTGGACATGACGGTAGAAGCCGCGCTGAATTTCTTTGAGAACCAGCCCCGCATCCTGCGCAAAGTACAGACACTCAATGATGTGGGTCTTGGCTACATCACCCTGGGCCAACACGCTACCACGCTCTCGGGCGGCGAGGCGCAGCGCGTGAAGCTTTCCGAAGAGCTCTCCAAGCGCGACACGGGCAAAACCTTGTACATCCTCGACGAACCTACCACAGGCCTGCACTTCCAGGATATCCGCCACCTGCTGGCCGTACTGCAAAAGCTCGTAGAAAAGGGCAACACCGTCCTGATCATCGAACACAACATGGACGTCATCAAAGTAGCCGACTACGTTGTGGATCTTGGTCCCGAAGGCGGCGGACTCGGCGGCGAAATCGTGGCGCAGGGAACGCCCGAGAAAGTCGCCAAGGCGAAGGGTAGCTATACGGGGAAGTTTTTGAAGGCGGAGTTGGGGAGCCTGTCCAAGTAGGTGAATTGCCCATGAAAGCGGCTTTCTGGAACGAGACTTGGCATATAGAAGGATTTTCAGTAGCTTGTATTCCAATCAAACTCCCTGAAAAATGGCAATAATTATTTCGGACGATACTTTACTTAAAGTTCAACGAACGGGTCCTGAGCTTTTGACGGATCTTGCCTGCTACCTCTACGAGAAAAAGCGGCTGGGCGGCGGTAAGGCCCGGGAACTGGCCAATCTGAACCACGTTGAGTTTCAGCAGGCATTAGGTAGCAGAGGCATTGAAATTCACTACTCGGAAGAAGACTTCCTGGAAGAACTGAGTAACCTCGGAATTCACCGTTAGATGGTAGTTGTCAGCGACACGTC
>NZ_JBGSXF010000264.1:0-8906 GCF_041751555.1 Persicitalea sp.
TCCCGGTTGTATGTGGATACCCATCGAACCGTATCGCAGCTAGTCGCGGCGGAGGAATTCGTCTATTGTTACATGAAGTTAGTGAACGGGCCCGAGCACTGGGAGTTTGAAGCAGGACAAGTGGATATAGAACACTACGACAAAGAGCAAATACGGGGTAGTTTCTCTATCATCATGCACCATCTGTTTTACGATAAGAACAACCCCGATCCTAACAAAGTCTGCACTTTGAACGGAACCTTCGATGCTCTCCTTTTGCCGTATGAAAAGTGAGTAAAGAGCACAAAGTAAGCTGGCGCAAGCTATTTTTTCTTTGTGCCCCTGCACCTCTGTACTCCCTTAAAAAAACGTATCCCACAGTAAGTATCCGTTCAACACCAGAATGATGGCAGCAACGACCCAGCTAATAATGTTGAGTCGTTTTGTGTTGGCGAAGACGCCCATTTTGGCGCGGTCACTCGTGAACATGATGAGCGGGATGACGGCGAAACTTAATTGCATCGATAGGACGACCTGGCTAAGTACCAGCAGTTCCGCCGCGCCGTCTTCCCCGTACATGATCGCCACCACAAGCGCCGGGACAATCGCGATGAGTCGCGTGATGAGGCGCCGCAGCCAGGGTTTGAGGCGAAGATTCAGGAAGCCCTCCATCACAATTTGTCCGGCCAAAGTACCCGTCAGCGTAGAATTCTGGCCCGAGGCCAGCAGGGCCACGGCAAAAAGCACGCTAGCCCATTTCGCCCCCAGCATAGGATCAAGCAGTCGGTAAGCGTCGGTAATGTCGGCTACTTCGAAGTTACCGTTTTCGTGAAAAGTGGCGGCAGAAAGGATCAGAATGGCGGCGTTGACGAAAAAAGCCAATCCCAAAAATACCGTGGAGTCGATCGTAGCAAACTTGATGGCGGAACGCTTCCCTGCGTCATCGCGCTTGTAGTTTCTGGTCTGCACGATACTGGAATGCAGGTAGAGGTTGTGCGGCATGACCGTAGCACCCAGAATTCCGATGGCGATGTACAAGGCCGTGGAGTCCGTAACTACCTGCGCCTGCGGTACCAATCCGCCCAAAATTCCAGCCATGGAAGGCTGCGACACGATCATTTCATAAATAAAACTTACCATGATAAGGGCGATCAGACCGCCGACAATGCTTTCCAGCACCCGGAAACCTCGCTGTTGGAAGTACAGAATCAGCAGCACATCGAAGCCCGTAAGTACCACGCCCACGGCAAGGGGCATCCCAAATAACAGATTCAGAGCTATGGCTGACCCGATGACCTCGGCCAAATCACAGGCCGCAATGGCGATTTCGCATAATATCCACAACACGAACGACACCGGACGCGAGTAGTAGTCGCGGCAGGCCTGCGCCAGATCTCGACCCGTAGCGATGCCGAGTTTGAGCGAAAGGTGCTGCAACAGCATCGCGAAGAGATTAGAAATCAGGATTACTGACAGCAGAGTGTAGCCGAAACGGGAGCCGCCTTCAATATCGGTGGCCCAGTTGCCGGGGTCCATGTAGCCTACTGCCACCATCAGACCAGGCCCGATGAAAGCCGCCATTTTCTTCCACCAGCCTTTGCCCTCCGGGACATTTATAGAAGCGTGTACCTCCGGAAGTGAGGGTAGCATTTGGGTGGGAAGCGGCGCGCCTTCTTCTTCAAGGAGTACTTTTCTTTTCATTTAAGATTTTTTAAGAGTTTGTTTTGAAGCGGCAGAGTGATGAAATTAAAAGTCAACAATTCATTCATAGACAGATCATTGCGTTTTGAAGTGCCTTTCATTAAACGTCTAAGGCCGGACGACTTCTTCTCAGGAAAGCCGCAAAGATAAAAACTTATTTTTAGACTGCCCTAAATTTTTTCAATTGCCGTTGGTAAAGCGTACTTTTGCAGCACAACTAACTCCTGCCGATCTCAACTTTTCGTCATGGCGAATTCATTCACCGAAGAAAACTACCTGAAAATTATCCATAATATTTCTGGTCCCGAGGGCGCGGAGGTAAGCACCAATGCTTTAGCGGAAGGCACAGCGACCCGCGCGGCTTCGGTGACGGATATGCTCAAAAAGCTGGCGGAGAAGGAACTGATAAACTACAAAAAGTACCAGGGGGTCACGCTCACGGAGGCAGGGGAGAAGCTGGCTCTCAAAATTATTCGCAAACATCGTCTGTGGGAGGTGTTTCTGGTCGAAACGTTGGGCTTTGGCTGGGACGAGGTGCATGACATCGCCGAGGAATTGGAACATATCCCGTCCGACCGCTTAGTGGATCGGTTGGCGTCGTTTCTGGGCAACCCACAGTTCGATCCGCACGGCGACCCTATTCCCGATGCCAAGGGCAATATGCCCACCGCTGACTACCGAAAATTGTCGGAAGTGGCGGAAGGCGAAAAGGTGCTAATGATGGGAGTTTTAGATCACGAAACGCCCTTCCTGCAACACCTCGACCGCTCGGGCATCATGCTGGGCTGCCGCATGGAGGTACAAGAGATCAACGACTACGACAAGTCGGCGCTGGTACTTATTGACGACGTCAAGACCTTGTTCATCAGTCAGGAAGTGTCGAAAAACTTACTTGTCCAACGCCTCTGAGGCTCCCCGAATTGAAGATACTGGATCGCTACATCCTCAAAAACTTGCTGGTCACTTTTATTTTCGTGGCGTTCGTCATAGTGTTCATCATCTGTATGATCGACTACACCGAAAAAGTGGATGATTTTCTGGAAAAGAGAGCCCCGACCTCGGCGATCATTTTCGACTACTACCTCAATCTGGTTCCTTACTGGGTCAACTACATCAGCCCGCTGATGGTCTTCATCGCCACGGTTTTCTTCACCTCGCGCATGGCGGCCCGCACCGAAATTATCGCGATCCTCAGCAGTGGCATCAGTTTCGGACGGCTGCTGGTACCCTACCTGATGGGGGCGACGATCATCGGTGGCGTCATGTTTGCGCTCGTGGGCTGGGTGCTGCCCAGAGCCAATAAAATCAGGAATGAATTTGAGCGAAAGTACGTCAAAGACGAGTTTTATTTCGACGGACGCAACGTCCACATCAAGGTTGCGCCCAATGTCTATGCTTATCTGGAAAGCTACAACGTGACGACCAAAACGGGCAACAAATTCACGCTGGAAACCGTGGTAGGTAACGAACTCAAAAAGAAACTGACCGCCGACAAAATCGAGTGGCAACCAAAAAAAAATAAATGGGCCTTAAAAGACTATCGCATCCGCGACCTTGAGAAGAAAAACGAAGCCCTAAGTTTCGGCACCGAACTCGACACGCTCATCAATCTAAAACCCAGCGACTTTGAAAGCGATTACAACCTCTTCGAAACCTTCACGTTGCCCGAACTTAACGACTACATCGCCCTACTGGAAAGCCGCGGTTCTGACGGTCTGGAAGTTTATCTGATCGAAAAGTACACCCGCTTCACGCAGCCCTTCGCCATGCTGATTCTGACCGCGATCGGCCTTATCGTATCGGGGCGCAAAAGTCGGCAAGGGGTGGGATTACAGATTGCGCTCGGCTTTGCGCTGGCGTTCATCTACATTCTCTTTTTTCTGCTTTCAAAGGGCGTGGCTGAGTCGGGGAATATCAACACGCTGCTGGCAGTATGGCTGCCCAACATTGTTTTCACGTTTGTGGGTCTGGCGCTGTTCAAAACGTTACCCCGATGAACGAATCGCCGCCGTTACGCTCCTATCTGCAGCTGCATTTTCTGGTGCTGATTTGGGGCTTTACGGCGATCCTGGGCTTGCTGGTCACGATTGCTCCTGCGGCCCTGGTACTGTACCGCACGGTATTGGCCGCGCTGGGGTTAGCGGTGGTGATTTCTTTACAAAAAAAAGATTTCCGCGTCAGTCGTCGGCAGGCATTTCGGATGATGGCCGTGGGGACCCTACTCGCCACACACTGGATTTTATTCTTTGCCTCGGCGAGAATTTCCACAGCTTCGGTTTGTTTGGCAGGGATGTCCACGACTTCGCTCTGGACTAGTTTCGTAGAGCCGCTTGTTGGCAAGAAGCGTGTCAACCCATTGGAAGTAGTACTTGGGCTGGTGGCCGTGGCGGGCTTATACATTGTTTTTCGTTTCGAGTTCGACCACGCGCTGGGCCTGCTGCTGGCGTTAGGATCAGCGCTGCTAGCGGCATGCTTTACGGTGGCCAACAGCCATTTTGTAAAGCGGCACGATGCGTTTGTCATTACTTTTTACGAAATGATCGGGGCAAGTGTTTGCTCATTGTTCTTCGTCTTTTTATTAGAAAAATATCAACTGAACAATGCTTTGCCGCTCTGGCCCGTGCTTGCCGATTGGCCCTGGATTCTGACCTTAGCGTTGGTCTGCACGGTCTATGCCTACTCGATGGGAACGCACTTGATGAAACAGTTTTCGGCTTACATGCTGAGCCTAACCGTGAACCTCGAGCCAGACTATGGCATTGCGCTGGCCTTCCTTATTTTTGGAGAAAAAGAGCGAATGACCGCTGGATTTTACCTGGGTACTTTTGTGATTCTGGGAGCCGTGCTGGCTTATCCTATCTTGCTCCGGCGCAAGCGAGCCTCGGCTTAAACTTTACCGAAGTTCGGGGGTTCGGCTTTTCCTGCTAATTTTGCGCCACCAAACGACCATCCTATGAACTCAGCGCGCCTGCTGCTGGTACTGCCCTGCTACAACGAGGAAGCCATCCTGCATCACACCTACGCGACGTTGAAGCACTATTTTGCTGGCATTGTCGGCAGTGGCCTCATCAGTCCGGACAGCAAAATCTGCTTTGTGAATGACGGTAGCCGCGATCGTACGTGGGAGATTATAGAGGAAATTGCGGCGACTGATCCCACGGTCATTGGCGTGAAACTCTCTCGTAATTTCGGCCACCAAAGCGCGATCCTGGCCGGATTGGAACACCACGTGGACGAATACGATTGCTTTATTACCCTCGATGCCGACTTGCAGGACGACATTCACGCCATGACCGGAATGCTCGAAAAGCACCGCGATGGGGCGATGATCGTCTATGGCGTCCGTAACGACCGCACCTCAGATAGTTGGTTCAAGCGCGTGACCGCCGAGAGTTTTTACACCGTCATGCAGAAAATGGGCGTTCCGGTCGTATTCAATCACGCCGACTTCCGGCTCATGGATCGCCGGGTTCTTCGGGAACTGGGTAATTTCCGGGAAATCAACTTGTTCCTGCGCGGTATCGTGCCTCTGGTGGGTTTCAAGAGTGAAAAGGTTTTTTACAAAAGACTGGATCGCTTGGCTGGAGAAACCAAATACCCGGTCAGGAAAATGATGCTCTTCGCCTGGAACGGTATCACGTCGTTTTCTACCTTCCCGATGCGGTTGGTACTCTATTTCGGCGTTTTCAACTTCGTGGTCGCGCTGGCCATCGTCGTCTATATCCTAACTTCTTACCTCTTCGGCTTCACGGTACCGGGCTGGACCTCCACGATGCTGCCGATCACTTTTTTCAGCGGCTCCAATATGATGGCTATCGGGCTGATCGGGGAGTATATTGGTAAGATTTACGAAGAGGTAAAGGGGCGTCCGCGCTACATCATCGAAAAAGTAGTGCATGACTGATCTTTTCAAGAAACACCGGAAAGTCGGCAACACGCTCAACTTGCTGCTGCTTGTAAGTGTACTGCTACCACTGCTCGTGCTGTCGTACTTCAATCACCCCTCCGCCGCCGACGACTACGGCTATATAGACACCGTCTTCAAATTCGGCTGGCTGGAAGCAATGCACTACTACTATACTGGATGGACGGGTCGGTACTTCGGCATCCTGCTCAACCACTCCAACCCGCTACTATTTCATTCCGTCATCGGATTTAAGGTTTTGCCCGTCATACTTCTATTGTGGTTGGTGGCTGCATTTTACGGGCTGGCGCGTCACCTTACGCCTACACTGTCGCGGCTGGCGCATTTGGGCTTCGCTGGGGTACTTTATTTCCTTTTGATATTAAAAATGCCCAGTGTAGCAGGCTTTTTCTACTGGATGGCCGCATTCGTCACCTACACCATTCCCAGTATCCTTACTTTTGGCTGGATCATCGTCGTCCTGCGCTGGTATCGTCTGGATACCAATACAATGCGTATTTTGACCGGAATCTTGGCGGGATTTTTGGTTTTTGCCATTATTGGCAGCAGTGAGGCTAGCTTACTCACTATCTTGATTTTAATTGCAGGCTATTGCGGCTATAGAATATTATTCCACCGAACGATCGATGGCTTGATGATTGGCGTGGTCGCAGCGGCGGCACTTGGCTGTTTGCTGTACTTTACTGCACCCGGATTGGATGTGCGCCTGGGTGGCAATCCGCTGGGCGGCAATATTCCCGCCTCTTTCCTGAATGCGTTTCAAATGTTAGGCATTCTGACTTTGGACTGGATTACCAAAACACCTCTGCTGCTTTTTACGGCGGTATGGCTGCTGGTACTTTCACGCATTACACCGCAGGCCCGCGCGCGCTTCGAGGTACCTTTTTGGTACATTTTCCTGCTGTATGTTGGCATTCTGGCTGCGCAGTTGTTTACTTCCTACTACGGAATCGGGATCGACCCCACCGAGCGGGAGGTCAACTTAGTCTATCTGTTTTTTCTGGTAGGTTGGTTTTATGTGGTAGGCGTATTGTTTCACTGGACGAGTAAAAAGCGTGAAATGCCGAAGCTTTCTTCGGTTTCGCAGTACATTCTTTTGGCGCTGTTGGGCTTGCAGGTTATCGTGTCACTCTATCGAAGTTCCAGCGTGCGGATAATTTACACTGATCTACTCAGCGGAAAAGCGGCTGCTTATGATGCAGAATTGTACCACCGCTACGACCTCATCAAGTCTTCCTCCGAGCCGATCGTTTATGTCCCCGCTCTCCAAAATCGACCTCAATCTCTTTACATTGACGATCTCAACGAAAATCCCGACCACTGGTGGAATAAGCTGATGGCTGGGTACTTTGGAAAGAAGGCAATTCATTTGCAAGAAGAGAATGCCAATGATTGAAGACCCTCATAGCACGAGAAAGGTACATTTCGGGTCAATCCTGCTGGTGGTGGCTCCGATTGTACTTTTCTATGTCGTCTCGGTCGCGTACAGCCTGAATATTCCCTGGTTTGACGACATCGAGAATATTCCCTATTTCCTGCTCAACTGGCTCGATGCTGATGACTTATCCGGCAAACTGAGTGCTTTGTTTCGACCCAACAACGAACACCGTGTGGTCGGCGCACGGTTGGTGGTACTTTTGCAGCAGGGCGTCACGGGTGCGATTAATTTTCGGGTACTGGCATTCATAGGCAATCTGTCGGTACTAGGCATTTTCTGGTTGATTGTCAGGAATTTCAGGAAAACAGAAAGTAAGGTACTTTGGCTGTTACCTGCCGCTTTGCTGATTTTCAATCTGCAATTTTACGCCATGACCTTCATGACGATCATGGCTTTGCAGTACCAGTTGGTCATTTTTCTGTCGTTCCTGGCTTTTCATCTTTTGGCCAGGCAGAGTACTCCAAGTTTCTGGCTGGCGATAGCCGTGGCCTGGCTCGATACGTTCAGCATGGGCAACGGTATGATGGTCTGGCCTTCGGGGGTAGTTTTGTTACTTTTCCAGGGACGCTGGAAAGATTTGGGGATCTGGACGGGACTGGGCGCGGTTGCCATTTTCCTTTATTTCTCGGGCTATGATTTCGTGCAGGGCAATGAGAAAGGCTTTACCTACATCCTGGCCAATCCACTAAAAGTACTCGTCGGACTATGCGCGATGGTGGGCGGAATCTTCGACATTTTCCCGACGGCTTCCTTTGGAAAGAGAATGCTGAGTCCGGCGGCCATGGGAGCTGCTTTGATGGGGTTTGTGATGTATTGGCTGGGAATGCTTTATACCAAATCGGTTTATTGGAACAAGGCCAAAAGCATGTGGATAACACGCTACCTCTCTGAACAATATTTGATCAAGCAGGAACGGTACGGAGCCGACGCCTTTTGGCTGGCGTCGTTGGCCTACCTGATGGCCAGCATGGCATTGGTAGTCTTCTTTCGGACACGCTTCGACTACGAGCTCGTACTTTGGAGCACCTACAAACTTTATCCGGGCTGCTTTGCCGCTATCTGCTATTTGCTGCTGATTTCGCTGGTGCAGTCAAAGTACAAAAAATACGTAATGAGCCTTGCTTTGTTCGGCGCTCTGCTGGCTTGGGGATCTTCCTACTACCATTTTGTGCCGGAGGTAGCCAAGATTCGCAAAGTAAGGCAGGCATTTGCTTTCAATCAACGGTACAACGGCATCGGACTGGGCACGTCGAAGGGAACTGCCTTTGAGCCGATGGTGGTCAGCACTTTGCAGGGAACGGCAGAAAAAGGCGTGTACCAACTACCATCTCCCCTGGTGCACCGGGGCGAGACGGATTTATCCCAACAATTTACGGAAGGTACTTCGAAAGTCACGCTGCGCGAAACGGAGGAATCTGTTCACATCGACCTACCTGAACAATCCACCGAGCCGCAGCCCGACCGCTACGCGGTACTGAAATCGCCCCGAAATATTTATCTATTCTATTCCTCCCCCGCCAGCGGAACGGCGGACTGCCCTAAGGCGATGCTCCGTGGAGGTACTTACAAGGTAGAAATCTGGGAAGTCGGCGATGAGCGCGACCGACTGCTTGCCACCCACCAAACCGTAACCATTCGCTGACGCCTGATGCCGTTCAACTCCCCCCAATACTTCATTTCATTCATCTGCGTCACGCTAGCTTATCACAGCCTGACCCGGCGGAAACGCTGGATGCTTTTGCTGGCGGCAAGTTGCTGTTTTTGTATGATCTTCAAGTTTGTGCCCGCTTCTCAGTGCCGTTTTGGTACGGATTTCTACTGTACGTCGGTATTTTGGCCTCATAGCTCATTACCTCGTATTAC
>NZ_JBGSXF010000265.1:0-3109 GCF_041751555.1 Persicitalea sp.
TCCAGCCCCAATCCGGCGAAATCGAACTCAACGGAAAAAGTCTGCGCAACATCAACGTCCGGCAGGCAGGACGGGTAAGGGCGCAGCAAATCGGCATTGTTTACCAACGGGCGCATTTCGTCAGTTCATTGAGCGTGTTGGATAATATTTTACTTGCCAATTATCTTGCCGATAAAAAACAGAACAAAGAAAAAGCCATCCACCTCGCCGAGCAATTGGGTTTTGCCGAACATTTGTTCAAAAAACCCAACCAACTCAGCCAGGGCGAGCAGCAGCGCGCAAGCATTGCCCGCTCGCTGATGAACGACCCGACCGTTATCCTGGCCGACGAGCCCACCGCCAGTCTCGACGACGAGAACTGCCGGAAAGTAGTTGAGTTATTAAAAGAACAATCGCAGTCCATCGGCGCTAGTCTCATCGTCGTCACCCACGACCAGCGATTGAAGGCGGCGTTTGGGGAGTGGGTGACGTTGTGAAGGAAGGCACAAAGGAAAATATCAGTTTTGCATCATGGCTACTCATAGACTAAAAAAATGAATCTTGTTAAAATAAGTTGGGCCAACCTCAAAGAAAAGAAGCTGAGCAGCTTTCTGAGCGGGTTGTTACTGGCGTTGGGGATCGGGATTATTTCGCTGCTACTACTCTTGAACCAGCAGCTCGACGCGCAGTTTCGGCGCAACATTCGGGGCATCGACATGGTGGTGGGCGCTAAGGGAAGCCCGCTGCAACTAATTCTGTCGAGCATCTACCAGATCGACGCGCCCACGGGCAACGTGCCGCTGGCGGAAGTGAATAATTTAAAGAGGAATCCGTTCGTCAAGACGGTCATTCCGCTTTCGCTAGGCGACAACTATCGGGGCTTTCGAATCGTGGGTACCACGCCCGCTTACGTGCAGCATTTCGAAGGGAAAGTGGCGACAGGAGAACTCTTTGCTACCACGTTGGAAACTACCCTCGGCAGTAAGGTAGCTGAAGCTTCCGGCCTGAAAATCGGCGACACCTTCGCCAGTGCCCACGGTCTGGACGAAGAAGGCGACGCCCACGGCGAGACCGAGTACCACGTCGTCGGCATTTTAGAAACCAACGGCTCAGTGATCGATCAGCTTATCCTGACCGACCTGAGCAGCGTGTGGGCCATCCACGAACACGCCGAAGTACCCCCGCCGGGCGTAAAAGAGAGTGACCCCGCCCACCAAGAACTCGACGCCGAAGCCGCGCCTCGCGCCGCCGACGAAAAGGAAGTGACGAGCGCCCTCATCAAGTTTCGCAGTCCGATGGGGCTGGTGGCCTTACCCCGACAGATCAACGCCAACACCTCCATGCAGGCGGCCCTGCCGAGTATCGAGATCAACCGACTTTTTTCTCTGATGGGCGTAGGGATCGATACGCTGCGAGCATTGGCGCTGGTCATCATGCTTATTGCCGGAGCCAGCGTGTTCGTTTCTTTGTATAATTCTCTGAAAGACCGCAAGTACGAGATGGCGCTCATGCTTTCGATGGGCGCCACACGGACCCGCCTTTTTCTGCTCTTATTATTGGAAGGATTGTTTTTGGCTCTGATGGGCTATGTGGCGGGAATTCTGCTAAGTCGCGTCGGACTGTGGCTGTTCAGCCGCGCCGCCGAGCAGGATTTACACTATTCACTTGATCAATTCGGAATCCTGCCGGAGGAAATTTACCTATTCGGCGGAGCGTTAATAATCGGTGTCGCAGCCGCTGCCCTACCCTCGCTGGGTGTCTATCGTTTGAATATTTCAAGAACGCTGGCTGAGGATTGAAGCGTTTTCGGAATCGTTGGCACTTGCTCTTGAAACAAAAAATGCCTTACTTTTGCTGTAACATTCGATCAATGAAGTTGTTTTGATCACGATATTTACACGAACGCACTCATCACTCATACCTAAAATGAAACGCATCATAGTCCTGACGATACTCACCTTCTCACTCTTCTCGTTCGCCCCGGCGGCCAACCCCGTCAAATTGACCTGGGAAACGCTGCGCGACGTGACCTTCAAGAAAAAGTGGTACCCCGACGAATCGGTCTATATGCTGTACCCTACCTTCGGCCCGGCGGTGCAAAAGCTGAAAGGCAAAGAGGTAACGATTACGGGCTATATCTTGCCCATCGACCTCGATGCCAATATGTACGTGCTGTCGGCCTTCCCTTATAGCGCGTGTTTCTTCTGCGGTGGCGCGGGACCGGAGTCGGTCATGGCCCTGAAATTCAAGAAGAACCCCCGCAAGTTCAAGACCGACGAGCGACTGACTTTTAAAGGTACCTTAGCCTTGAATGCGGACGATATTTATCAGATGAATTATGTGTTGGAGAACGCTGAGGTGACGGAGTGAAGTAATAAAATTTATCCATGTTAAAACCTCCTGATCATAGGTAAAATCAGGAGGTTTTATTGTATTCTCGCTTTCACAATTGATACAGATTCTAGAACCCACCTAATTTTTTGTCATGGTAAAAAAAACCATTATCCCATTTTTCATCCTACTCCTTACCGCCACCCTTGCCAACGCCCAGCTGAAAGTAGCTCATCTCTTCGGCGATCACATGGTACTGCAGCGCGAAAAACCCGTGAAAATATGGGGCTGGGCCAACAAAGGCGACAAAGTCGAACTAACCTTCAACCAGCAAAAGTCCACGGCCAAAGCCGACGCCGACGGAAAATGGATGGCCGAACTACCCGGCATGTCTGCGGGCGGACCTTACGAGCTAGTGGTAAAAACCAAAAAAGACGAAGTAAAGCTGACCGATATTCTGGTCGGAGAAGTGTGGCTGCTGTCAGGGCAGTCGAACATGGCCTGGCTGGTAAAGAACTCCGACAGTGCGCAAGTCGAAATTGCGCGGGCCAACTACCCCAATATTCGGCACTTCGAGGTAGCCCGCGATTTGGCTTTCACTCCGGAGAAAGACCTGACTTCCGGCGAATGGGAAATCGCTTCGCCCGCCACGGTGGGAAATTTCTCGGCCGTGGGGTACTATTTCGCAAAAGACTTAGCCCAGCGGCTGAACGTTCCAATTGGTTTGCTGCATTCGTCCTGGGGCGGCACGCAAATCGAAGGCTGGATCAGCGAGAAAGCCATGAACGAGTCCGATGTG
>NZ_JBGSXF010000266.1:0-11708 GCF_041751555.1 Persicitalea sp.
TTGATGTGCTCTTTGGTGCCAACAACTATGCCTCCCAGCACCCGGCCTTGCCCGTCCATGAACTTCGTGGCTGAATGCACTACCAAATGCGCTCCGAACTCGGCGGGATTTTGCAACGCGGACGTGGCAAAACAATTGTCCACATTGAAAATCAACTTGTGCTTTTTACAAAGCTTACCAATCATCGCCATATCGACCAGTTCCAGGCCAGGATTCGAGGGCGTTTCAATGTACACCATTTTGGTATTAGACAGCACAGCGGCTTCCCAATCTGCTTCGGGAGCCGAGGCGTCGAGGTAGGTATGCGTGATGTTCCATTTGCTGAGAATTTGCGTGATAATCTGGTGCGCCGAACCGAACAGTGCGCGGCTGGCGATGATATGGTCGCCCGCTTGCAGGTGAGCGGCAAAGCTGGCAAATACCGCCGCCATACCCGTGGCAGTGGCCACGCCGTCTTCGCAGTCTTCCAACATACATACCTTATCCACAAACTCCTGCACGCTGGGATTCGAGAAACGGCTGTACAGATTTCCTTGCTCCGTTTCGTCGAAAAGCGCTTTGCCCTGCTCGGCAGTTTCAAAAGTGAAGCTGCTGGTTAGGAAAAGCGGGGTAGAATGCTCCCGAAAGTGCGTTTGCGGGGTCTGGGTGCGAATGGCCTTGGTTTGCTTCTTCATTGGGTACTACTAGATGTTATTAAGGACTACCATGTAAATAATCCTCAAACTTACCACAATTACCACGATTCCGACCAGAATCATCATTGTCTTAATCGGTAGCCGCCGCGACAGATTAGCGGCAATCGGGGCAGCCACCATGCCACCCAAAACGAGTCCCACAATGACCTGCCAGTGCGAAAAGCCGATCAGCGTGATGAACGTTACCGAACTAGCCAGCGAGACGAAAAACTCCGTCAGATTCACCGAACCGATGGTGTACTTGGGATGCCGCCCGCGCGCGATGAGTGTGGAGGAAACAATCGGTCCCCAGCCGCCGCCGCCGATCGCGTCCATTGAGCCACCCAGCATGGCTAACCAACCAATTTTGTTGAATGGTCGTTTTTCGATGCGCTTTTTGAGGGCTTTTTTAATAATTAAAATCCCCAGAATCAGGGTGTAAACTGCTACAATGGGCTTGATAATATACACGTATTCTTCTAGTGATGTAAGTATGTATGCTCCTAAAATAGCCCCGACAACGCCGGGAATGAGTAAGGTTTTGAACAGCTTACTATTCACATTTCCGAATTTCAGGTGCATATAGCCCGACACGCCGCTGGTGAAAATTTCCGAAGAGTGAACGCTCGCACTCGCTACCGAGGGCGGTACACCCAGCGTGAGCAAGAACGTGGTGGCCGTGACGCCGTACGCCATGCCCAGCGCCCCATCGATCATCTGGGCAATAAAGCCGCCCATCAAATAATAAAAAAAATCCTCGTCCTCCAGCAAGCTCGTCCAGACCAAACCCAGTCGATCCAAACTGGCGTAGCTGAAAATCAGGTGACCAATCACCATCAAGGCCAGGGCCGAGAAAATGTTGACCGCAATTTCGGTTCGGCTGCGCTGCCGCAGAACTACTTCCGAAAGACGGCCGGAAATTTTCTTGAAGGCTGAAAAGGAATTTGTACTATTCTCAGGAGAGATTAAAATTTCCTTATCAATTGCAGTCTTGTAAATTGCGTTGGCAAAAACGGCATCAGACTCCTCGGGCAAGTCGGGCATGAAAACTGCGAAGCCCTGCGTCCGCGCCAATGTGGCCAATCTACGATCCTCTACCGGATCACCCGTGGCTATCTTGACAGCATTCAGAGGCTGCCAGTCGACATTTGCCGCTGCTTGCTGAATAGACGTATCAAGAGAAGGGGCTTCCAAAAGTCTATTTAGTATAGTAATTTAGTAGAGTATTACTTCAAAAATAAATGCGGCCCGCCAGGAGCCACATCACAAACGTACAATTCAATTATCAGTTTTCCAAGAAACAAGTAAGACAAACTAGCCCAACAAGAAAATCGTCGGTTGCTTGTGCAAGTCAATTTTGTGCTCGGACCGCGCCCGGTTACGCCACAATCCGATGGTCTGAGTTTTGACATATTCTTCGGGAGCAGTCAGGTTACTGGCCACGCAGAGGAGCGTTTCGGGCTGGCAGGCGGCGAGGATCGTTTCCAGCATGTGGTTGTTACGAAAGGGCGTTTCCATGAATATTTGGGTTTGGCGGCGCTCGTACCCTTCTTTTTCCAAATCAAGCAAAGCCTTCCGTCGCTCTTTTTTGTCGATGGGCTGGTACCCGTGAAACGCAAACGACTGCCCGCTGAGTCCTGAGGCCATCAGCGCCAGCAGTATAGACGACGGTCCTACCAGCGGCACCACTTTCATGCCCATCTCGTGCGCCAGCCGCACGGCCACCGCACCGGGATCAGCTACGCCGGGACAGCCCGCTTCCGAAAGTACCCCAATATCTTGTCCGGTGGGTAGTTCACTAAGTTGGGCGGCGGTGTCGGCTTCGGGTGTTTTCTTGTTCAATTCGTAGAATGTCAAATCCTGAATCACGCGACCTAGCCGCAAACTACTCACGAAGCGGCGGGCGGTACGGAGTTCTTCGGCGAAAAAGTAGTCGAGCCGGCCGATGACCTCCGTCACCTGCGGACTAAGTACCTGCGCCGCTGTACCTTCGGCCAGGACGGTGGGGAGGAGGAAGAGGGTGGAGGTGTTTTCTTGTATTTGAGTAGGCATTTCCGCAAATTGTGTTTTTTACAAAAGAAACCTTTTTAGTTGAATTCAAAAAAATGAAGAAGACCGTACAAGTACTTGGTTTACTGTTTTGCCTTGGAATGGCCTCTCTTTTGGTAGCTTTTGTTTGGAAAAAGCCGGATGCCGCTCTTCCATCACAATCCCAAGCCTCTCCTCCCAACATCCTCCTTATCTTCGTCGATGACCTCGGCTGGGCCGACCTGAGCAGCTACGGCAGCCAATACTACGAGACGCCGAACATCGACGCCCTTGCCGCCAGCGGCGTAAGATTCACGGACGCCTACGCGGCGGCAGCGATTTGTTCGCCCTCGCGTTCGGCTCTGATGTCTGGCAAGTACCCCGCCCGCACGGGCATTACTGACTGGATTCGGGCGAGCTTCCAAAACGCTGAGGCGCGGTACGACGGCAAGAATAAGAAGGAATACGAGCGCGATTTAACCCAAAGGCTAATCGTGCCCCCCATTCCCTTTGAACTACCCCTTTCGGAAAAAACGACCGCCGAGTACTTGAAAGAACAAGGGTACTTCACGGCTTTTATCGGCAAATGGCACCTAGGTTTGGAAACACACTACCCCGACAAACAGGGCTTCGACGTCAACATTGGGGGCTGTGACTTCGGCCAGCCGCCTTCCTATTTTGACCCCTACGAAAACGGCAGAACCAAGGGGATTCCAAATCTGCCACCGCGCAAAACGGGCGAATACCTAACCGACCGCGAGGGCGACGAAGTGATCGACCTGATTCGTAAAAATAAAAACGGGCCTTTCTTTATCAACTACGCACCCTACGCCGTACACACGCCGCTGGGCGGCAAGCCGGAGCTTATCGCTAAATACAAGGCCAAACCAGCCGCTAAGGGTCAGGGCAATCCGGTGTACGCCGCCATGATCGAAAGCCTGGATCAAAACATAGGCCGCATCCTGGCCGAACTGAAAGCACAGAGTTTGTTAGAAAATACGCTGGTGATTTTCACGTCCGACAATGGTGGATTGGAAGGGAACCAAAAAAATCCGATTACAAACAATCCGCCCTTCCGTAGCGGCAAGGGTTTTCCCTACGAAGGCGGCATTCGGGTGCCGCTGATTGTGAGTTGGCCGGGCCAAATCGCTCCTCGCGTGTCGGGTAGTCCGACCATTACGATGGATATTTTCAACACGATACTGGAAACTGCGGGAGTGCAGCCTGACCGCGCCATTCCCAACGACGGCGTGGGCCTGCTTAGCCACCTGCGCACGGGTAAGCCGCTGCCAACCCGGGATTTGTTCTGGCATTTTCCGCACTACCGTTACGAAGAAGTGACGCCTTATAATATCGTCCGTAGCGGCTACTGGAAGCTAATTCACAACTACGAAGATGATTCCGACGAGCTCTATAACCTTAAAGATGACATAGACGAGACGCGTAACGTCGCCGTCCGGCTGCCGAAAAAACGGCAGGAGTTACGAGGAAAGTTGAACGGGTTTTTGGAGAGAACGGGTGCTAGGGTGCCAGTACCGCGCTGACATCGCCTTGGATTCGCTGTGAAACTCTGGGCGTGAAAACGTAGCTTTCATTCAGAGACGTAAATTAAGTAGGAAGGAAACCCCTTGACTGCACGGGCAGCTCTGGGTGATACAGGGTAGTAATCGATTTATACCCGATACGTGGCAGGTTGCTCAACGGGTTGAGTTGAGCCGTACGCGGGGCATTGCTTGCGGGTGCAAGAAGTGGCGAAGAGCATACCTCCGATGACCGCGAGGGCGAACAATTTTTTCATTTTTATAAAAAAGTTAGTTGAAAGTCTGGGGCTTTGTTCCTACCAGAACAAATACTGTACCGAATTTTTTTCAAATCTTGGTCGAAAACGATAGCGGTCTTATAACGAACAAATTACGCGTTGCTTATGCCAACTACTAGTTTTTCGCCTCAGCCATTTCTATTTCTTCCGCTTTCGTAGCGGGCTTGGGCTTACTTGGAGCGATGGCTTCGGCTACGCCATTTTTCGGTTTGCCACTTTTGTTTTCAGGCGCGTTGTCATCGTCATCATCGTCCGACGGAGGCAGCGGCTGCACGTAGGATTCGTCGCGAAAGCCCAGGATTCGGAGCATACTCTCGCTGTCCTGCTCGTTGGCAAAAACACGCGTCGTGATTTTTCCCTCGGCGTCGCGGTCGACCAGTACATGCTTGGGGGCGGGGATCAGGCAGTGCTGAATGCCGCCATAGCCGCCCAGCGACTCTTGGTAGGCTCCCGTATGGAAAAACCCGATGTACTGCGTCTCGTCGTCGCTAATGATTGGCATGTACAGATCCGAGCTGTGCATTTCGGAGTTGTAAAAATCCTGCGAATCGCAGGTCAAACCGCCAAGGTTGACTTTTTGGTAGGGGTTATCCCAGTTATTGATGGGAAGCATGATGTACTTCTGGTTCATGCCCCAGGAATCGGGTAGTTGCGTGATGAACGAGCCATCGATCATGTACCACAGCTCCTTGTCGTTTTGGAGCTTTTTGTCGATGACCTTATACACTACCGCCCCGCTTTCGCCGACCGTATAGCTGCCAAATTCCGTAAAAATGTGCGGTACCGGAACGTTATTCTTATTACAAATCCACTGCACATTCTCAATAATCTCGTCGATCATCTGCTGGTAGTCGAAACCCGCCTGTAACGATGTCTGAATGGGCAATCCACCGCCGATATCGATAGAATCCAAATCGGGGCACATCTTCTGCATCTCGCAGTATTTGAACATGAAGCGCGTCAGTTCGCTCCAGTAATACGCGCTGTCCTTAATACCCGAGTTGATGAAGAAATGCAGCATCTTCAGCTTGAAACGCGGGTTCGGCTCGATCTTATCCTTATATAACTGATTGACGTCATTGTAACGAATGCCCAACCGCGAAGTGTAAAACGCAAAGTTCGGCTCCTCGTCGGTCGCGATGCGGATACCGAAATTCACCGACTCCGCCGTAGTCGACTTTTCGTAGGCTTCAATCTCCTTTAAATTATCCAGAATAGGAATGGCGTTGAAGCCTTCGTTGATCAACTCGCTGAGGTACTGCGTGTAGAGCGGACGCTTGAAACCATTGGCCAGAATGTAGGTGGACTTGCTGACTTTACCGCGACGATACAATTCCCGAATAATAGGTACGTCGAACGACGATGATGTCTCAAGGTGGATATTGTGCTTGAGCGCCTCTTCCAGGATAAAGCTGAAATGCGACGACTTGGTGCAATAGCAATAGGTGTAGCCCCCCTTGTAGTTGAAACGCTTGATGGCATTGCGGAAAAACATCCGCGCGTTTTCGATGTGTTCGCCGATTTTGGGAAGGTAGTTGAGTTTCAGAGGCGTACCGTGTTCCTCGATGATGTCCATCAGGGGTACATTGTTGAATAGCAGTTCGTTGTCCTCGTTAACGTGGAATTCCATCGTTGGAAACTCAAACGTCTGCTGAATCAGGTCAATGTAGCTTTTCATTCTTTATTACAGGGCAAAGGGTGATTGAATGGCTGGTAGTGAAGTGCGCTGAGGGGCGGCAAAATTGCCCAAAATGCATGCTTTTTCCAAACGCATTTCTTTTCTAAATCATTCCGGTGACTGAATTTCATCCCGAATTTTCCTGTGTTCATCCGTCTTGTGGCTGTCTTGGTAAAGTTTCGATTGCAGTCGGGCAGTGCTTGTCTATACATTTGCAGTCGCCAAATTAGCGGACCAAAATAGCTGTATCCGAAAGGTGGAGTTTCCAACATTATCTATATATAATACAAATTGAACATATTATTAATATTTTATTGAACAGTCCATTTACTGCCAGGCAATAAAATTATCATGAAGTGCCGTTAGAGAGTCTGCTTATATCGCTCTGAACAACAGATTGTTGAAAGAAGGTTTTAAGATATAAACATTCGGATTCCTCTAAGTTTCTTGAAAAAAATACAGAAACTTAGAATCTTTTCAAAGTTTCCTTAGTTTTTCTCCTTTGAAAACTACAACTTTGCAGCGTGAAAGATAGGATACTGAAATCAGCCGTGGATTTGTTCTGGCGCTATGGCGTCAAGAGTGTCACGATGGACGACATCGCCAAGGAACTGGGCATCTCGAAAAAGACGATTTACCAGCAGTTTAGCGATAAGGACGCCATTGTGAAGGAGGTTGTGGAGATTGAGCTGAATAGCGAACAGTGCGACATAGATCGTCTGGAAGCCGAAGCCAATGACCCGATTGAGGAGGTGATGCGGACATCAGATTATATGCGGGCAAGTTTTGCCACGATGAATCCCGTGTTACTAAATGATTTGAAAAAGTACCATCCTAAGGCTTGGGCGTCATTCCAAAAACACAAGCATGAACACATTATTCAAAGTATCAGCGGCAACCTGCAACGGGGCGTAGCCGCAGGGCTTTATCGCAACGATATCGACGTGGACGTTCTGGCCCGAATGCGGGTGGAACAGATCGAGATGGCTTTCGATCCCGCAATTTTCCCACCGCAGAAGTTTGCCATGATCGAAGTGCATACGCAGCTTATCCACCATTTCCTGCGTGGCATCCTCACCGCCCAGGGGTTCGAAGTCTATAACAATTACGCAGAAAAATCAGCACAAGAAGTCAATCAATCATGAAACGAGTAGCCATCATAAAATCAATCGGACTGCTGGCCCTTGCCGGGCTACTGGGCGCTTTTCCTGCCCGCGCCCAAACGCCCTACACGCTGGAAGCGGCCGTCGATTATGCGATTAATAACAATCTTAATATTAAGAATACCCAGATCGATGCGAAATCGGCCGAGTCTCGCATTGGCGAAATCCGGGCGACGGGTTTGCCGCAGGTGAACGTCCAGGCTGGCTTGACACACAACCTCATCATTCAAACGGCTTTCTTGCCCGCCGTAGTGGCTGGTGGCAAACCCGACGATCCTCCCGTTCCAGTCCAATTCGGGGCGAAGTACCTCGGAAACGCCGGAGCTACCTTGAACCAGCTTATTT
The DNA here is from genome assembly GCF_041751555.1 of Persicitalea sp. Taxonomy (NCBI): domain Bacteria; kingdom Pseudomonadati; phylum Bacteroidota; class Cytophagia; order Cytophagales; family Spirosomataceae; genus Persicitalea; species Persicitalea sp. The sequence goes on from NZ_JBGSXF010000266.1 coordinate 7,708, forward strand.
TCAGCGGCACTTACCTTGTGGGGCTGCAAGCGGCGGCAACCTACCGCGAACTGGCCCAGAAAAACGTAGTTCAGTCGAAGGTAAACGTAGCCGAAGCTGTGACCAAAGCTTACTACTCTGCGCAAGTAGCTGTGGAACGGGCCAAAGTGCTTGATTTAAATATCGAGCGGCTCGACACGCTGATGCGTGACACACGGGCGACCTTTGAGGCGGGCTTTGTGGAAAAAATCGACGTGGATCGCCTGGAAGTGCAGCTAAATAATCTCAAAACGGAGCGGCAAAAGGTGCAAAATCTTATTGAGTTGAGCTACACTTTGCTCAAATTCCAGATGGGAATGCCACTGACTGACCAAATTCTCCTGACCGACATTGTGGACGAAAGCGACGCTAACAATCTACCCGCTCCCACCAGCAACGCCGTAGACTACGGCAAGCGAATAGAATACTCGCTGCTCAACACACAGGGCGAACTGGCTCAACTCGACATAAGAAGAATCCGCTCGGGCTATCTGCCCACTGTCTCGGCTTTTGCTTCTTATGGATACAACACAGGACGCAATAGTTTTGGGGATGTTTTTGGCAAGAAATGGTTTAACAGTTCTGCTATTGGCCTGAATGTCCAGATCCCGATTTTCGATGGTTTCACCAAGAAGTTTCAGCAACAGCAAGCGCAATTTACCCTCGACAAACTGAATCAAAGCCGCGACCTGCTCTCGCAGTCCATCGACTTGCAGGTACAGCAGTCCAACATCACGCTCAGCAACTCCCTCGAAACCCTCGGGACACAACAGCGCAACGTAGATTTGGCCGAAGAGGTCGTGCGCGTGTCAAAGATCAAATATCAGGAAGGCGTCGGCTCTAACATCGAGGTCATCAACGCCGAGTCATCCCTGAAAGAAGCCCAGACCAACTACTTCGCTGCTCTGTACGACGTGCTGATCGCTAAGGTCGATTTGTCGAAGGCCAGGGGGGAATTATACGGAGCGGAGTAGTTTAATCCTGGATTAGACATGGGGTGAACAGATAAAAAATTCAACCCTCTCATCATTTTTTACACCACAATTGCCTTAAAATAATGAAAACAAACAACATACTAATCGTTGCCGTTACTACTTTTCTGCTACTGGCTTGCGGCGGCGAAAACGATGACAGTCTGGCCGGAAAACAGGCCGAGCTGACTAAGCTCAAAGGCGAGCAGAGCGAGTTGAATCAAAAAATTAAAGCGCTGGAAACTGAGGTTGCCAAGCTTGACACAACCAATAAACGCGAGGACCGCGCCAAGGCGGTGACGGTGTCGCCGGTGTTGAGCCAAAACTTCCAGCATTATGTGGAAGTACAGGGAACGGTGGACGCAAAGAACAGCGTGATGGTGAGCCCAAAATCGGGCGGCGTCCTGACGTCGGTCCTAGTGAAGGAAGGCGACAACGTACGGCAGGGCGCGACGATGGCCCGCGTGGACAACAGCATCATGAAGGAATCGATCGCCGAAGTGCAAAACCAATTGTCGTTGGCCAACACGGTGTACGAAAAACAATCTCGGTTGTGGGAGCAAAAAATTGGCACCGAGATTCAGTACTTACAAGCCAAGAACAATAAGGAGGCCTTGGAAAAGAAAATCGCTACCCTGAACACGCAGCTTGGGCAGTCTAATATTGCCGCCCCAATCAGCGGCGTGGTGGATCAGGTCATTGCCAGAGTGGGCGAAATGGCCTCGCCCGGGATGCCCATTGCGCGGGTCGTGAATTTGAGCAATCTGAAAATCGTGGCAAAGGTATCGGACAGCTATGTGGCGAGTGTCAAAAAGGGCGACGAGGTGATCGTCAAATTCCCCGATCTAGATCAGGAATACAAAGCCCGCATCACCTTCGTCAGCACGACGGTCGATCCCCTGACGCGGACGTTCCGTATCGAGGCCAACTTACCTTCGAGCAATTCGCTCAAACCCAATATGCTGGCTCAGGTTCAGATCAACGATGCCACCAGAAAAGATGCCCTCGTCATCGACCAAAACTTAATCCAAAGTACCGAAAACGGCACAGTTGTGTATGTGGCCGAAAATGAGGGTGGAAAAAAGGTGGCCAAGTCACGCACGGTAAAAACGGGCCTGACCTACAACGGACAGGTGGAAATCCTGGCGGGCCTGAAAGCCGGTGACGAACTCATCACCCAAGGCTACCAGGACGTGGCGGATGGGCAGGTGGTGACGTTTTAAGTTAAAAGCATAATTATTTTTGGGGTCAAACGGTTAAGGGTTAAAAGATTAAAGGTCTTCTCGTCAAGAAAGAAGTCATAAGGCACCGTTTAACCTTTTACCGTTTAACCTTTTGACCTAATGAAAAACTACCCTTATGAAATCGGACGATCATAAATTAGACGATCACAAAACCCTGTCCTTCACCAACTGGTGCGTAGAGAACCGGACGACGATCTACATTTTTACCTTCATCATCACGCTGGCGGGGCTGTTGGTGTACAATACGCTGCCGAAGGAGCAGTTTCCTGACATCAAGATACCGCAGGTGTACATCAACACAGTGTACTTCGGTACTGCTCCGGCGGACGTGGAAAATACCATCAACAAGCCCATCGAGAAGCAGTTGAAGTCCATCTCGGGCGTCAAGCGCATCAAGTCTAATGCCTTACAGGACGTGTCGGTGATTTTGGTGGAGTTTAATCCCGACGTGGATGTCTCGGACGCTCTGCAGCGGGTGCGCGACGCCCTCGATAAGGCCAAACGCGATCTGCCGCAGAAGCTTGACTCCGGCCCCACGGCGCAGGATGTGAACTTCTCGGAGTTTCCGATCATGAACATTAATATTGCGGGCAACTATTCCTTGAAGCAACTCAAAGAGTACGCCGAGGACTTGCAGGACGCCATTGAGGCCATGCCTGAGATCAGCCGCGTGGACATCGTAGGGGCCTTGAACCGGGAAATTCAAATTAATGTCGACCTGCCTCGGATGCAGGCGGCCGGACTTTCTTTTTTCGATATTCAGTCGGCAGTACAGGGTGAAAACGTAAACGTCTCGGGCGGCGATTTGCCCGTGGACGGAGTGCGCCGCACGCTGCGCGTGAAGGGTGAGTTTTCAGACGTCAATCAAATAGCCGACCTGCGCATCCGAACCAGTACGGGAGCGGTACTTCGGCTGGGCGACGTAGCGGAAGTACGCGACAACTTCGAGGAGCAGCAGGACTTCGCTCGGCTCGACAACAAGCCCGTCATCACGCTGAACGTAATCAAACGCGCCGGAGCCAACCTGATCGCTGCTTCCGACCGCATTGAGAAAACGATTGCCGATTTCGAGGAAACGCGTTTTCCGCAGGGACTCGACATTCTGATCACCGCTGACCAGTCGGAGCGGACGCGGGCGGAACTGCACGACTTGGTGAATACCGTAATCCTCGGCTTTATCTTCGTAGTACTTGTACTAATGTTCTTTATGGGTGTCGGCGATGCCATCTTTGTAGGACTTGCCGTGCCTCTGTCGGCGCTGGTTGCGTTCACATTGATGCCCATCATTGGGCCAATCGTCGGTACCGCTTTCACACTCAACACCATTGTGCTGTTCGCCTTCCTCCTTGGGATAGGTCTCGTGGTGGACGATGCTATCGTGGTGATCGAGAACACGCACCGATTATTCAATCAGCACAAGGACTGGTCCATAACGCAAGCCGTGAAAGCGGCAGCGGGTGAAGTGTTTATTCCGGTACTTTCAGGTACGCTGACGACCATTGCGCCTTTCTTCCCACTATTGTTTTGGCCGGGCATTGTGGGTGAATTTATGAAATTCCTGCCCTTAACGCTGATTCTAACCTTGATGTCGTCGCTGTTCGTGGCTTATGTGATGAACCCCGTCTTCGCGGTGTCGTTCATGAAGCGGCACGATGAAAATAAAGATGAACACAAGAAGCAGTCGTTCAAGAAGATTCGTCGGCCCATAATCGTACTGGCGGCGGCGGCCCTGGTCGGATACTTCATCGACCGCGGCATCGGCAATTTC
>NZ_JBGSXF010000267.1:0-3085 GCF_041751555.1 Persicitalea sp.
GAGGGTCTGTACATCGATTGTTTCGCTGCCCGGCAGGTTCATGAGTTGCTTTAACTGCAGTTTGGCCGACTCCAGGTTGTTCTCGGCATTTACCAGCGACAGTTCGTCGTTGGCAAGCTGCGCCCGTAGATCGAAAAGCTGGCTTTCGGCCAGACTGCCGGCATCTACCAGGCGTTGAGTACGGTCTAATTGTAGTTGGGTGGCGGTACCTTGCTGGCGGGATACTTCGATTAACTCACGGTTGCTGAGAATATTCAAATAGGCCAGGGCCACGTTCAGCATGATGTCGTTGCGCGTGGCGGCCAAATCTTTCTCGCTGGCTTGCAACGTGAGGTCATTCTGCTTGATATTATTCTGGAGTTGGAATCCGTTGAACAGCGTTACATTGGTATTCAGGCCGTAGTTATTGAAGCTGATATTCTGCTGCACAAACTGGTTGGTGAAGGGGTCGATATTACGACCGAAGCTGAAACCCTGCGAGGCGTTAAAGCCTAGAGTAGGCCACCGCTGCCATTTCGATTGAATGAGGTTGTTTTCGTTGGCTGCCACTTGCAGACCTGCCTGCTTGATCTGCGGATTATTCTGTAGTGCGATCTGCACGCATTCTTCCAGCGTCAGTTTCATTTTATCCGGACTGGTAGCGGGTGCCGAATTCTGGGTGGTAACCTGCGCCCGAGCCACGCTCAGTCCGGCCACCAGTAAACAAATCAGTAAGTTTCTCAACATGGCTTTTTATATAATGGAATATTCAACCGCCCGTAATTTGTTCTAAATCATTGGTGCAGTTTATTATCTGCTGTCCATTCAACAAAGGGCAATATTACAAGTTCATAAAAAAAAATCACTTCGTTTTAGGACGGACGGTTGTGAGGATTGGTGAAGCAGGCCATTGGGTGGATTAGTCGCTGTGGTAAAATTTGAAATTATCCGTATATTCGGACACGCTTTTTTATCAACCCAACTCTTCCCGCCCGTGCCGCGACGAATCGCCCCTTGCTTTCATGCTACAAAGTACCTGATTTTTGTTTTATTAGTCACCCTCGGTTGTAAAAAAGTAAAGCAGGAAGACGCCGCTGTACCTTCTACTACCCTCAACGGGATGATGGCAAATACCGATAGCCTGGTCGGGCGCGCCGAGTACCTGACCACGCCTTTTGTCACGGCGGGCGACCGAGTCTACATGATCGGCGCGCAGAACGGGCAGTTTCCCGACCTGGGCTGGCATGTCAAAGGTGAAATGGGCGGCGTGTGGGATCACCCGATCAAATTACTGGATGGGTTTACGGCTTCTCTTCGCCTGGGCGAAAAATCTATCTGCCTGGATCAGGCGGAGACTTTTATCAACTACCCATTTGCCAACAAGCATATCTTCTCACTACCTGACCAAGACATCCGGGTCGAGCGCTTCCAGTTCGTTCCCGATGGGCAAGAGGCAGTGACCGTAGAGTACCTGCTGTACAACGACGGATCGGAAGTCCAAAAGTTAAACTTCGAATGGACGGCCTACACTGACCTGCGCCCGACCTGGCTGGGCGATAGCACCGGGATGGAGAATGCCGTGGACTTTGCCATCTGGGACGATGAGCGCAGTGCCTGGGTGGCCAAGGATAGTCTTAACAGTTGGTACGTGATGGTCGGTTCGACTACCGAATCCGCCTCTCACGGCAAGCCCAGTGCCGCCTGCGCCTACGAACCCATCGGAAAAGGTACCCGCGCAGCTTCGGTCTATGCCCTCGAAATCCCACCACATGGTGTAGTAAGTCTACCGATTACTATCGCGGGTTCTTACAAATCGCTCGACGCCGTACGAGAAACCTACGCCAGCGCCGGGCAAGACGCTGTCAAAAATCTGAAGGCTAAGATGGAGCGCTACGCCGGCATCGCCGCTAAAACCAAGCTAACCATTCCTGACAAGAAACTGCAAACTGCCTTCCGTTGGGTGAAGTACAATACCGATTGGCTCGTGCGCGACGTGCCGCAACTGGGCCGCGGTCTGTCGGCCGGCCTGCCCGACTACCCCTGGTGGTTCGGCGTGGACAATGAGTACGCCCTGCAGGGGGCCGTAGCAACCGGGCGCTTTGATCTGGCCCGCAATACGGTCAACCTACTGCACCAGCTTTCAGAGCAGCGTAACGGTAACGGACGAATAATTCACGAGGCATCAACCAACGGCTATGTTTTCAATCCGGGCAATGTCAACGAAACCCCGCAGTTCGTGTCGATGATATGGCAGATTTATCTGTGGACGGGCGACCGCAAGTTCCTGGCGACTTACTATCCTACCGTCAAGCAAGGGCTAAAATGGCTTTTGGAGAATAATGATAAGGACAAAAACTTACTACCCGACGGCTTTGGCATGATGGAAATCCACGGCCTGAACAGTGAGATGATCGACGTGGCCGCCTACACCCAACAGGCCTTTTCCGTCGCCGCCGACATGGCCGTGGAAATGGGCGAGGCTGACGTAGGCCAAAACTACCGGAGCCTAGCCCAGACCCTAAAAACCAAGATCAATAATGAGTTCTGGGTGGACGAGCACGATTCATACGCCGACTTCATCGGAACGCCGACGCAGGCACTGGCTCTGCTTAAAGACGCCATCGTTCGGGCCGATTCACTGAAAAAGCCCTGGGCCGTGGCCGAGTTGCGCGAAGCCCAGAAACGCTACCAGAATTTCCCGCCGGATCGTAAGCAGGGTTTCGTCATGCACCACAACTGGGTCGTGAACACGCCCATGCAAACGGGCGTGGCCGACACCGCCAAGGCTCTCATCGCCCTGCGCACCGGCCGCCAATTTGTCAATCCCTACGGGATGTTTGTGACGGGCATCGACCGCGACGAGTCCGCCGGAAAAGACACGGCCTCGTTCGGCAAAGATCGTAAGGTATTCAGCTACACGGGAGCCGTGATGACGCTGCCCACGGGCGTGCAGGCCATAGCCGAGAACAACTACGGCCGTCCCGATCAGGCACTCGACTACCTCAAAAGGATAAGCCGTTCGTTTGGCTATGCGCTGCCGGGTTCTATTTACGAAGTCTCACCCGACTACGGAATGATGACCCAAGCCTGGAACCTCTACGCCCTG
>NZ_JBGSXF010000268.1:0-4259 GCF_041751555.1 Persicitalea sp.
ATTCGCTGGCCGCCAGGATGCCTTTGGCATAATTGTTCTGTTGTCCGGCTGTTAATGCCCGCCGGGCGTAAAAAATGGAGGAGTCGGGTTGTCCTGCATTACGGTATAAATTCGCCACTCCGGCGTATGCATCACTTAAAATGGTAAAATTATTTATATTCGTTGCGGTAGAAATACTTTTACGAAAAAACGAGATAGCCTCTGCTTCGTTTCCCATTTTAGCCTGAAGTTTACCCATGTCTGCCCAAATAACATCTAAGCGAAGGATCTCCCTGTTATTCACAACTTTAAGCGCCCGGTTTAAAAATACCGATGCCGAATCCAACTGCCCTTGTTGAAGATAGCTTATGCCAATGGCACCAAGAGCGTTTGCTTGCTCATGCTCACCAAGCGTGGATTCACTTATTTTTAAATGTCTGAAGTAATAAGACCGGGCTTTCGGATAATCGCCCTGTTCGTTGTATATATTACCTATATGAAAGAAGCCGGAACCAATCCCCATGGGATAATTGATATTCTCACTGATGCTTAAAGCCCGCTGGAAAATATCCAGGGCTTCGGGATAGCGTCCCTGTTGATAAAGTATAATGCCGCTCCGCCGTAAGCAATCGGCTTCTCCTTTACGAAACTTCAATGCCCGGGCCAGCGCCAGGCCTTCCTGCGCATACTTCATTGCCGTATCGTGGCTTGAACCAATATATCGAAGGGTTAATTCGCTAAGTATTGTTACCCGGCTGGTATCTGCTTGGGAAGAAGCGAGTAGTTTCTCCAGGCTATCTATTCCTGACCGTACAGACTGTTGTGTTGGCTGTGCGGTTACCATACTGCTCAGTAGCGTAAAATAAATGATCCCCAATAACTTCTTCATATTAATTATTTATAACGGGAAAATGAACGATAAACTCCGTCCTTTTACCTTCTTCGGTTTCCACTTTTATTTCACCACCAAGTGCTTTCATAATATCATAGCTTATGAAAATCCCAATCCAGGGTTTTCTTATAAAACCATTTGTTGAGTCATGAACTGAATCAAGGCGTTGAAATTATCGGCAAACTCATCAATCTGAGCAGCCATGTTCTTGGGCTTCAATCGTTTCAACAGATTGACAGCGAGCGTCCGCAGACTGCTCATCATCCGGCTGACAGGCTGGTTCTTGGTTCTCAGCCCATCCTCGGCCAAGCCGGGCCGCCGGGGCGGTTACGTCCCGATAGTGGTGCGTCACTTCCAGGAGCCAGTGCCGACGGATGGCGTCGAAAAGTTCCTCGGCTTCCTCCAAATTTGCAGGGCGGGCATTGCTGACGTAGTAGCACTTTTCCTGGCTTATCTCCCTGCCATCCAGAGCGTTGCGTGTTCTGGTGACTATGACGCAGGTTCCCATATCGGCCTTGCGCCAACGGGCGGCTAGCGCGTCGGGCCGCAGCTCGTAGCAGGCGTAGCTGCGCTGGTCGATACGCCCGTGGCCACGTTGTGGCTCGTCGGCCCGCTCATAGGACGCTTTGCTAGTCAGGCTGTTGCAAATGCAGTACCTGTACAGGTGCTTCTGGTTGGACTTGAGGCCGATTAGGTAGATCCCTTTGGCCTTGTGGATGGCCTTAGTTGCCTTGGGTGTCAAGTGGAGGGCGTCCAGGGTGATCTTTTGGCTGCACAACTTGCTGTCATTCAGCAGTTGGAGTACGGCTGGCCGCTCGCTTTCCTTCCTGCCGTTGTAGTAGGTCTGACCCACCACTTGCCCCGAGTCGTGGGCCTGGGCCGAGACGCAGGCCTCGCCCCGCTTGTGGCCCGGCAGAATGCTCCCCCTTAGCTCCTTACCGTCGAAAGCGAACCAGCGCTTGGCTTCCTCGCTCAGAACCAGGCCGAACCAATCGAAGAGAAGCCGCGCGAAGACCTCGCCATCGACCTTGGCAAGCAATAGCGGGAGTTGGGCGCGGGAGATAACCCTTTTCGGCCAGGTCTGAGTGGCTGCACGCAGTTCCTCGAAGTGGTTGACCATGTGGCGGTGGAGACGGGAAAGCTTGCCGTCCCTGCCGCAGCAAATGGCCAGAGTCAAACCTGTGAGTACGAATGCCATATTGTGTGTCTTGCCCCGGTTGTCACGACCGTCGAGACCAGGCGTGTTTTGAAGCAATTGGAAAAAAGAGGTAGCTTTACCTTGGCAAGGCGCGGTAGTCATGATTTTGTAGTCTGGTAACCACAAAGGTATGACTTACTGCTCCTTGTCTTTTTTTATAAGAAAGCCCTGAATCCCAATCCGATTCCTTGTCCTGTAGGCTTAGTGGTAAAGAAAGGCTGGAAGATCTTGCCTACTATGCCCGGCGGGATGCCCGTACCATTGTCCCGTACTAGGAGTTCCACACTACCATTTTGTCTGCGTGTACTTAACCAAACGGTGGGCATATACGTAACGTTGGCCTTGACCCGCTTTTGCTGCTGGGCGTGGAAGGCGTTGTCGTACAGGTTCAATAACACCCGCCCTAAATCAGCTGCCACCATACCGACCCGTCCCAAATCCGGATCAAAATCCGTTTCGAGCGCGCAGGTGAAGGTACTGTCTTTGGCTCTGACACCCTGGTAGGCCAGCCTCAGGTACTCGTCGGCCAGGGCGTTCAGGTCGGTGGGCTGGCGCTCGCCGGGGGTGCTTCGGGCGTGCTCCAACATGCCCCGCACAATGGCGTCGGCCCGGAAGGTCTTGAAACTGTACCCATCGTAACGGTTGAGGCCGTCGATAGTCCCAATCCACAACATGATGCCTTCCCGGTCCTGGCAAATGCTCCACACCGAGTTGCTCGATAGGCTCTGCGAGGTGATGAGGTCTTCAGATTTGAGGTCATCCTGACTATAACTTGCCGGACTGAGGCTCAACCAGAAAATTAACGCAGGAAGGATGGGTATCTTTCTCATTTACAGATGGGACCCAATAGGGAGTTATAAAGGCTAAACTTACTGAAAACCACCTGGTTTGTCAAGTAATATTACTGAATGGGAGCGGTTCACATCAATCAATTGCCTTTGTGGTTTTTTAAAGCCGAAATTAGACACAGGCATTTGTTTACCAGTACTTTGCTCTCAATTCACTTTAAAGTAGGTGGATTCAAGTAATAAATGCAACGCAGCCTTCATTTTTGACAGCGTTCTTGAAAACTTCCTCGGGTGATCGGAACCCGAATCTCTTCCTGGGTCTTTGGTTTAAAATCTGAACAACTTCATCTACTTTGCGCTGGGTAACGCGCTGAAAACTCGTCCACTTCGGGAAGTACTGCCGCACTAGCCCGTTGAGGTTTTCATTGGCCCCACGCTGCCAGGAGTGATACGGCTTGGCAAAATAGCAGTCCACTTCCAGTTCTTCGGAGACCTTTTGGTGGTAGGCGAACTCCTTTCCATTATCGGTCGTCACCGTGTGCAGCAGGGGCTTGCAGTCGGTCAGCAACTCAACGGCCTTGGCCTGCACCAGGGCCGCTTCCCTGCCGTCGAGGATGGCCATTTTCAGCATCCCCGTCGCCCGGTCGTTGATCGTCAGCAGCACACCGCTGTGGCCCCGGCCGATGACCAAATCCATCTCCACATCGCCCACCCGCTGCTTCTGCTCGACGACCGCCGGGCGCTGGTCAATGTCCACCCTGCCGACGATTTGGCCCCTCTTGCCCTTCGCACTGCCCCTTTTGGCGTAGCGCTCGCCCCTGGTGCGCATGTGGCGGTAGAGCTTGCCGCCCTGCTTCTTGTCGTCCCAGACGAACTGGTAGATGCGCTCGTGGGAGACGCACTCGATGCCCTTGCGGGCGGCGTGCCCGACGATCTGTTCGGGACTGTGGTACGACTCGAGCTTCTGCCGGACGTAGGCCTCGACGCTGGCCGTCAGGCGCCTTTTCTTGGTCTTAGCCTTGTGGCGGGCGGCGGTTTTGCGTTGGGCCAGATCGGGCCAGTACGAGCCGTCCCGCTTGTCGCAGTTGCGGCTCAGCTCGCGGCTGACCGTGGATTTGCTGCAACCGATCTGCTCGGCGATCTGATCCAGGGAATGATTCGTTTTCACCAAGGCAGAAATCTCGTACCTTTGTTCCAGAGTCAATTGCTTGATGTGCTTTTAGAGTTTGGTAACCCAAAAGGGCTTTGTTGCATGGCTCCTGAAAGGCTAATTTTAACCTCAATTCACCTTGGGTGATACCTGTTTAGAATCTTGTAAGTTTATATTATAGTCAAATCGGTTACTTATTCAATGGTATTTTAGGTTCCTTCAAGACCGTTTTCGGATTATTAAGAGCCATGC
>NZ_JBGSXF010000269.1:0-1815 GCF_041751555.1 Persicitalea sp.
CTGCGGTTGGGTAGTTTCAAATTCATAGAATTTATCGGCAAAAATCTCTTGATGCTGAAACAAAAACGACATCGTGTCCGGTACCCGCAGGCGGTATTGACCGAAGCGAACCTCCGTAAGCTGGTGTCGGGGCTTGTCGCCATAGCGCCACAGCAACCTAATAAACTCGCGGTCGCGGGCGGTGCGCAGAGCGTTGTAGGGTTCTTTCAGTAGTTGCTTTAACCAGAACAAAACGGTGGACAGTTGACAGTTGACGGTTGACAGTGAGCGGCGAAGAACGGGCGACTCTCTGGCGTTTGCACAAAACTTGCGCTTTTATCATTTAAAAAAAAGCCGACTTGCGTCTGATACCCGTCTGGCGGCTTCCTCTGCTGCCTAAAAAAGGATAGCTTTGGGGATCGTTTAAAATTAATTTCAATGCCCCAAAATCCCCCGTTAAAAATTGCTGTGATCGGGCTTGGCTACGTTGGCCTGCCGCTGGCAATGGCTTTCAGCCAATATTTTCCAGTGATGGGAATAGATATTGATGAAGCTAGAATCGCCGAATTGAGGACTCACCATGACCGGACACAGGAACTGACCGACGATCAATTAAAAGCCGCCGTATCTCTACGATTTACCAGCGATGTGGCTGATGCAAAAGACTGTACAGTATTTATTGTTACGGTGCCTACGCCCATTGACGATTACAAAAAACCGGATCTCCGATCGTTGATGGAGGCTAGTCACATGGTGGGCACAGTACTTAAGAGAGGCGACACCGTCATTTTCGAATCGACCGTATATCCCGGCTGCACCGAGGAAGACTGCGTTCCGGTTTTGGAAAAGACGAGCGGGTTGGCATTCAACACGGATTTCTTCTGCGGCTATTCACCTGAGCGGATCAATCCGGGTGACAAAATCAATACGCTGACCAAGATCAAGAAGGTCACATCAGGTAGTACGCCGGAAACGGGCAGGTTTGTGAATGAACTTTATGGCTCTATCATTGAGGCCGGAACGCATCTGGCCCCGAGTATCCGGGTGGCCGAGGCGTCGAAGGCCATCGAAAACGCCCAGCGGGATGTAAACATTTCTTTCATGAACGAGCTGGCCCTCATTTTCGACCGGATGAACATCGATACCACTGAGGTACTTGAGGCCGCTGCCACCAAATGGAATTTTCTCAAATACAAGCCAGGACTCGTGGGTGGGCATTGTATCGGAGTAGATCCGTACTACCTGGCTTATAAGGCCGAGTCGCTGGGGTACTACCCGCAGGTCATCTTGTCGGGCCGTCGTGTCAATGATTACATGGGCGTGTTTGTGGCTAACAAGCTGGTGAAATTATTAATCAAAAAAGGTCATAAAATCGAGGGTAGCCGCGTCCTGATTTTGGGAATTACTTTCAAGGAGAACTGCCCCGATATCAGGAATACCCGTGTGGTGGATGTCGTCCGTGAACTGAGCGATTTTGGTATGCAGGTGGATGTGTACGATCCTTGGGCCGCGCCGGACGAAGTCGCCGAGGAGTACGGCATTACGCTGATCAGCAGCATTACGGGTAAGTATGAGGCTGTGGTCTTAGCCGTGGCGCACAATGAATTTGTATCATTGAATTTTTCAGAATTCACCCGTACCCATTCGGTAGTTTTCGACTTGAAGGCGACTTTGCCCAAAAATGTCGTCGATGCGCGTCTGTGACGCGTCGCGTCATTTCAGAACAGCGAGGCAAATCCAGGTATAGTACATGGCTTCGTCCTGGAATACCTGCAGGAAATCGTGTTCTACCTTCGTGAAAAGCGGAGCGGGAGTAGGGTAGTTTTCTTGGGTCCA
>NZ_JBGSXF010000270.1:0-3094 GCF_041751555.1 Persicitalea sp.
TTCTCAATGAGCCACTCACTGCCGCCATTATTGATTTTGATAAAGACGGGGCCTGGGCGCCTAATTACCGGGAACAGGGTACTACCATCGGTATCGAAGGTGGGTTGTTGGGCCTGGACATGGCCGATGACCAAATAAAGCATACCGAACAGGTGGCGCAACAAAAGGGGCCGCCCGGCGGTGACCCCTGACCAAGCCGTTGAACTCGTCCGGGGCAAGCACCAAGTCACTCAGGCAGTAGCGCGTCTCGCTGCTGGTCTTATCGCCGATCTCGCGGCTGGCCTCCACCATCACGATGCTGCCCAGGTGTTCCCAGCCCGCCAGGTCGTCGTACAGCGACAGGTCGCTTTCCACGTAGCAGCGGCGGCGCTCGATGCGGCCGCTGCCGAAGTCCACATGCTCAGCACTAGGCAGGCCGGCCTTCTTGGCCTGCATCCGCTGGGAAACCTGCTCGTGGACGCCCTTGTTCTTCTTCTTGAGCGCCAGCGGGTAGTGGCCCTCCTTCTCAACAATCAGGTCAGCGTTGCTGAGTTGGCAGGCGATGGCATCGACGCTCACCAAACTACCCTTCAAGTCCAGGCTGCCAATCAGTTGGGGGATAGCCGTTTTCTCACGGGTGCGCCCGCCCGGTACTCTTGGCATCGACCCGTTCCTGGCCCAGCACCAGGTTGTGTTCCGAGACCCAGGCGCTAACCACGCACAGCCCCGATTTTTTCTTCCCGCGCTTGGCCGTGGCCCGCTGCACCTTGCCGCCAAGGCACAGTTGGGGCAGGTTCACGGCCAAGTCGGCCAGTATCTCCCTCGACCAGCGGTAGAGGCAGTCGCCGAAAGCCCTCTTGTCGAGGAACTTGAAGACGCGGTTGCACGTGTCGTGCGAGGGTATGCCGTTGGGCAGTTCGAGGAAAGTGCGCAGGAATGCCTCATTTTGCTTGCCATAAGCCTCTATTTCCGTAAGGACGGCCCCGCTCAAAATCGTCCGCCCCGCACACTACGGCGCAAAAGGCGATGACCAGTATGTCAAGAAGCTTGTGCCTCTTGCGCCGATTTATGCGGAAATCGGGAACGTCTTGGAAGAAGGTTTGCCAGTTCATAAGGCAAAGTTCTGCCTTATCATCTGTTTTACCCCATTTTAAATGCGTTTAACCTGTTCCCGCCCTGTTGTGAAATAGGGAGTACCCCATCGGCAGGAGCAGCCTCAATAGTGCGTATGGTTTACCACTGTATTTTTTAGATACAACTTGTCCTTTTTACGGTCTTTGTTGGGGTACCTTGCCGTGGCGCTGCCGTATACCCGCAACATACCGTTGCTCAGCGTGATGACCTCTTCGGCGCCCTGCCCCATAAAATCAAACTGATGGAAGACCGGGTCGGGAAAATACAACTCTCCTTTGCCCTGGTCATTGATCCGGAATTTGTACCAGAAAAGCTCTTCCTGTCTATTGCCCCGCCAGTCGCCTTTTACAAAGTCTGGATTGCCATTAAGCGGCTGCCCGGGCCATTTGCTAAGCAGATTACCCTTTTTGTCGAACCAATACAGCTGGCTGGATAGATACGGCTCGCCGATCTGTCGGTTGCCATAGACTCTGCCGCCGGCTACTACCTGCGGGGTGGGGGTGTTTTTCAGGAAATTACCCACCTGTATCTGCTGGGTATGCTCGGCTACCTGTTGCCAGATGATTTTTCCCGTCATGGCTTCGTACACGAAAATCCCGGTTTCACTGTTGGCCGTGAGGATATCCAGCTTCCCATCCCCGTTAATATCGCCAAACTTGTAGCTATCGGCGTGGTCGTGGTTATCGGGCAAGAGGTCAAAGCGGTTCCAGATTTCCTTGCCGTGGGCATCAAGCAGCAATGAGCCCACCAGTACTTCGTCGATACCATCGTTGTTCAGATCTACCGGGTAAATGTAGTGCCCGAGGTTGTCTTTCTTCCGATGCTCGGTGTGCATCCACCGTTGTTTCAAACCGGCATCATAGGCGCTGACCGTCATGGTGCCGCCATAGTCGGTAAACACGGCCAGTTCGTTGGGCGCGTTTTTGGTCAGTTTCGCAATGGCCAAGCGAAAGTTGTTGTACACGTGCGGCAAGGGCCCGGTAGGCCAGTCGGTTTGGTGTTTGATGCGGCCGGTTTCGCCATCCGCCGTCACCAGTACTTCTTTCCCGTCCATCATGCGCCAATGTACCACCTCAGCTTTCCCGTCGCCGTCAAAATCCCACAGTACCCCGGGTGCTTCAAACTCTGAACGCTCCTTCACGTATTCTTCCGGCGCTTTCCATTGCCAGAGTTCCTGGCCGCTGTTATCGAATACATGCGCCGAAAAATCGGGTTCCAGAACCAGGAAATCCGTTTTTCCGTCCCCGTTGACATCCCCGAATTTCACCGCGTTGGACCGGGGGATTTTATATTCTTTCAGCAGTTTTACGTCCGGGTTTAATTGCAGCGCTAATACACTCTTTTCATCAAGGGTGGGTACTTTGCTGAACACCAGCACGTCGAATACCACCCCCGGCTGGATGCGGGTGATTTTGACGTAGTTCCGCCCTTTGTGTAAATGAAAACTACCTCCTTCTTTCCAACCCCAGGGCGTGTTCCCAAACCCAGCCTCCGTTACTTGATCATTTACGGCTACTTTGAAAGAACCTTTGTTGCCGCCGCTTCGCACAAAAAGATGGAAGGTGCCTTCCTTCTCCACCGCCACCTGCGTCATAAGATTCGTGGCCGAGTTGAGCTTGATCCCGGTGTTGTTAAAGAGCCAGGGTACCCGCTGCTCGAAAGCCGTAGTTATTATGTTTCCTTTGGGTACTTCGTCCAGGAAAGAAGAAGCCGGAACCGGCAACAAGTTCTGTGCTCCTGCATGGGAAGAGAGGAGGAAAAACAGGCAGGATGTAATGGTTTGTTTCATTGGGCTAATTGAGACCAGCCTGGTGAGGGTTAGGGCAGCATGAGGCTAGTTAGCCTATCCTATCTACTGTGAATTCGGTTTCCACAAACTTTAACATTTGGCCTGTCCGATATCAAAAGGGCCAGCGTTTTATTGACTTCTTTGCGCTGTTTCAAACTAGTTTACGACCTGATCTCCTGGTTTTCAGTTCCG
>NZ_JBGSXF010000271.1:0-1988 GCF_041751555.1 Persicitalea sp.
CAACTCGAAATCCGCGAGCAACTTCTGTCAGCAGGTTACCAACCCACCGAGGTACTGGATCGGCAGTATTTTCATAGCATCTATTACCGAGAGCCAGGCGGCATTCTGTTCGAGATTGCCACCAATCCGCCGGGCTTCGCCGTGGACGAAGCTGCGGACGCTCTGGGAACGGCTCTGAAGTTGCCCGAATGGTACGAGCCGCGCCGCGTGAAGATTGAGGCGGAATTGCCGGAGTTGGTGTTGTAATGAGGTCTTCGGCCGCCAGGCAGTCCATCCGTTAATTCAGGGAAACCTAAAAAAACATGAACCTACAACACAACCCAAACAACACAGCCACAAAAGGTGCATCGCTGGAAACAGCTAAAAAAGTAGTACTTATGCTGCACGGGCGCGGGGCATCGGCGCAGGATATTTTATCGTTGACCGACTACCTGACAGGAGATGAGCAAACCGCTTTCATCGCGCCGCAAGCCACCCAAAGCACCTGGTATCCCTACTCGTTCATGGCTCCCACTGAAGCCAACGAGCCGGGCTTGTCGTCTGCGTTAGAGGTAGTTGGACGCCTCGTCGCGCGGCTGCATCAGGAGTTTAACTTTGCTTACGAAAACATTTTTCTACTAGGCTTTTCGCAGGGTGCTTGCCTGGCCCTGGAATACACTGCCCGGAACCCGCAGCCTTTCGGCGGGGTTTTTGGACTTAGCGGCGGCTTAATCGGCCCGGAAAATCAACTGCCAAACTACGAAGGCAACTTGCAGCATACGCCCGTTTTCCTGGGATGCAGCGATGTCGATCCACACATTCCCAAAGCGCGAGTGCTGGAATCTGAGCAGATTTTTAAAAGTTTGGGCGCGAACGTTTTAACAAAACTTTATAAAAATTTTGCCCATAGCGTCAACGATGACGAGTTGGAAACTGTTAGCCATGTACTTACCACCGGAAGTTTTTGAAAAAATATCTTCTAACTTATTGTTTAAAAAGTGATTATCTATTTTCAACCCTCCATTATCCATTAAGTAAATGAGCCAATTCATGGTAGAAATAGACCTTCCCACTGTCATGACTGACGAATTTGCCCGCCGTGTCCCGGCGCAGCGGCAGATGGTCAACGATTTGATGGAACGAGGAAAGCTCATGTCGTACGCCCTGACGAGCGATCGCACCAGGTTGTGGTGCGTGTTCAAGGCCGAGAGCGAAATCGAGGTAATGAGCCTTATGTCGGAGTTTCCGCTGATCGACTATATGAGTCCCACTATTTCGGAATTGATGTTCAATAACGTGGTGGCTCTGCGGCTGCCCCTATTTTCTTTGAATTGATTTTTGAAAATATCACTATGAGCAAAACCCTTCCCGCTTCTTGCGGGAAGGGTTTTTTGCTACTTTTGGTTTTATTCCAAAACTTGTCCTGAAATGCCCTTTTCCCACAAATATATCGCCCAATATTTTTCGGCTTTCCTCGCGCTGTATCTGGCAGTTGCGGTCGTGGCTTGCCAATCCAAAAACGATACTAATTCTTCGGAACCCGCAGGCATTACGAAAGCCATCGTCAGCGATACGGTTCAATCCGACCCGGCCCCGCTGGCTGTACCCGTGGCCCGCGACTCGACGGCCCCAAAAGCCCCCGCCGTGCGTACGAGTCAGCAGGAAACTATTCCGCCGAAAGTATTCGAAGTGCTGGCTTATATCCGTAAAAACAACCGCGCACCCCAGGGGTACGTCGGTGGTCGCAAGTTTGGCAATTTTGAGAAACTGCTGCCTCAGAAAACCAAGGCAGGAAAGCCCATCGAGTACCGGGAGTGGGACGTCAATCCCAGACAGGAAGGCCAAAACCGCAGCTCCGAGCGGCTGGTGACGGGTTCGGACGAGCGGGCCTGGTACACACGCGACCATTACAATTCGTTCGTTGAGGTGAAGAAGAAGGCTGTTTTGGAACAATAGGCTCTTACCCGTATGGAAATCACGCCGCTGTTGGCGCACTGTACTCGTACGCA
>NZ_JBGSXF010000272.1:0-3184 GCF_041751555.1 Persicitalea sp.
TTGACCGAGTATGATTTGCTAGTGGGTGGCGTTAATGGCGGGCCTCCGAGTTCCTACACAGCCCGCGTAAGTGAAGAGTATCCGATCAATAGCAACGGCAGCAAGAAGAATATAATGGGCAAGGCGTTTTACAAATCCCATGAACTGGCCTTGGCAAGTATTGATTCGGTGGAAAAATCAATAAGAGAAGAGTCTGACTCAAAAAATCAAGATGCCGGAAAGTGGCGATAACTGCTAAACTCTAAGTTTACCGGAATTTCTCATGCAGACCGGGAAAGTGTCCCAGATGCAATTGTTTTTCAAAAAGTGTCCCCCTCAGTGTCCCAGAAAATAAAAAAACCCCTTAACTAATTGATAGTCAAGGGGTAGTTGTGGTGATGGACGGAATCGAACCGCCGACACAAGGATTTTCAGTCCTTTGCTCTACCAACTGAGCTACATCACCGTGCTCACTGGCCCCGTTTGGGACTGCAAAAATAGGCGGCTGCTTTGGATTGGCAAAACATTTTGTCAAATCTTTTTAATTCTCGCATTGCACCCAGGCAAAGCACACCGGGTTATGCGTAAATCAGTCGCCGATTTGCGCATTTATTCCCGAAATAGTCTAACTTACTGCCTTGCCGAAAGAACATTTTGCCCGATATTTGTTAATAGTATGCCTGCATACTACTGGCGACAGCCGACGTAAGCTCGTCTGCAACTAAATCTACAGATCGGAAGTGTTCATCCTCAACTATCCACTAAAAAAATGGAGTACCTGCAACAAATACTCTTTTCTATTGTCTTGGGCGTAGCGATCTGGCTCATTGCCAAACGGGTTGGAATCATAAAAAAAACGATACAGCTGGGTAGGGCCGAGGATCGCAGTGACCGCCCTTCCGAGCGAATAGGTACTATGCTGCGCGTAGCCTTTGGGCAGAAGAAAATGTTCGACCGCCCCATCGTGGGCTTCATGCACTTCATTATCTACGCTGGATTTTTGCTCATCAACATCGAGGTATTGGAGATTATCCTGGATGGGCTTTCGGGGCAGCATCGGATGTTTGCGCCGTTTTTTGGATCTGGTTATCTGTATTTGTTGGGCTTCTTCGAATTTCTGGCCGTAGGTGTGCTGACGGTCTGCGTGATTTTTCTGCTGCGGCGCGACGTCATCAATGTAGATCGCCTGCAAGCCAGCAAGCACCGCGAGATGAAAGGCTGGCCCAAGTTGGACGGCAACCTGATTCTGATTTTTGAAATCGTACTGATGATCGCCATCCTTACGATGAACGCAGCGGATTCGGTCTTACAGGATATGAACAGTGTTCATTATACCAAGGCAGGCGATTTTCTGTTCAGTCAATTTCTGAAACCGCTGTTCGCGGGATGGAGCGAATCGTCGCTGATCGCTTTGGAACGTGGCGCCTGGTGGTTCCACATTGTGGGTATTTTGGGCTTTGCCGTATACGTGACCTACTCCAAGCACCTGCACATTGCGCTGGCATTCCCGAACACCTACTTCGCTCGCCTGATTCCGAAGGGTGAAATGAAGAATATGCCCGAAATTACGAAGGAGGTCAAACTCATGCTGGGTGTAGGGGAGCCGGACGAAGGAACGCCTGTCACCGAGATTGCCCGTTTCGGCGCCAAAGACGTGCAGGATTTAAGTTGGAAAAACTTGATGGACTCCTACTCCTGCACCGAATGTGGCCGCTGTACGGCAGCTTGTCCGGCCAATATCACGGGCAAGAAACTCTCGCCCCGCAAAATAATGATGGACACCCGCGACCGTCTGGAAGATGTAGGCCGCAATATGCAGGCCAACAACGGCGCGTTTGTCGATGACGGCAAAAATTTACTGGGCGATTACATTCTGGAGGAGGAAATTCTGGCCTGCACGACCTGCAACGCTTGCGTAGAGGAATGCCCGATTTTGATTAATCCGCTGGATATTATCCTGCAACTGCGGCGTTTTCAAATTATGGAAGAAGCCAAGGCTCCCGCCTCCTGGAACGGAATGTTCAGCAATCTGGAAACTAGTCAGGCTCCCTGGAAATTCTCCCCGGCGGACCGGTTCAACTGGGCAGACGAGTTGAAACAGCCGTAAGATTTTGGTAGTAATCCACAAGCAGTTTTCAAAAACAACAAAAAGCAGGATTGGTCTGTACAATTAAATTTGACAATGAGCGAAATACAATACAAAGTACCCACCATGGCTGAGATGGCGGCCGAAGGCAAGTCGCCCGAAATCTTGTTTTGGGTGGGCTGCGCGGGTTCGTTCGACGACCGCAGCAAGAAAATCACGGTGGCTTTCGTCAAGATCCTGAACAAAATTGGTATCGACTTCGCCGTATTGGGAACTGAGGAAGGCTGCACCGGCGATCCGGCCCGGCGGGCGGGCAATGAGTTTCTGTTTCAGATGCAGGCAATGGCCAATATCCAGGTACTGGACATGTACCACGTTAAAAAAATTGTGACTGCTTGTCCGCACTGCTTCAATACCCTCAAAAATGAGTATCCCGAACTGGGTGGCAACTACGAGGTGATTCATCACTCGGTTTTCCTGCAACAACTCATCGACGAGGGCCGCGTAAAGGTGCAGGGCGGGGATAACTTCAAAGGCCGCAAAATAACTTTTCATGATTCCTGTTATCTCGGTCGCGCCAATGGCATCTACGAAGCCCCTCGCACTGTATTGGAAGCGCTCGATGCCGATTTGGTCGAGATGAAGCGCAGCCGTGCCAAGGGCCTTTGTTGCGGAGCGGGTGGGGCACAGATGTTTAAGGATGCGGAACCGGGCCGCAAAGAAGTAAATATCGAACGCATAGAAGAAGCCCTCGGCACGGGTGCCGACACCATTGCCGTATCCTGTCCTTTCTGCATGGTAATGATGACCGATGGCGTCAAAAACAAGGAAAAAGAAGACTCCGTCCGTGTCCTCGATCTCGCTGAACTCATTGCACAAGCGGAAGGTTTGTAGGTTTTTTCAAAAAACCGAAGGGAAAAAGCTGCCATGAATCGTTACTTTTGTACCATAAGTATTAACGTATATACGGTCTTCCGCAACCCATAAACTCCCATGTACATCCGTTTTGACGATATAGATTTCGACTCCCGCTTGTGGATTTACCAGGCCAACCGCAGTCTGACCGACCAGGAAGTGAGCCTGATTAATCAGACCCTCGAAGCCGCTATCGATGGCTGG
>NZ_JBGSXF010000273.1:0-2781 GCF_041751555.1 Persicitalea sp.
GATTTGCGCGGCGGTATCGACACCTACGTGGACAAGCGCGTGTATTTCTCGCCAATCGGCTCGGCAAGTTTTACCAACGGACGATTGGACAACGAGGTTTTCACCAATACGGAAATCAACGCGGACGCTATTGCGCGAGCCGATTTTCCGAATCTGGTTCCTGACAAAATAGGTCTGAACATTACGGCGGGTTTCAATATCAACGACCGTAACCGCGAAAGCAATTATGCCTCGACTACCAATTTCCTGGTTAACAGCCGCCTGCCGACTTTTGCCAATGGCGTCGCGCCGTTCGAGATCAACAACAACACGCGTCACATTCGCTCCAACCGCGGGTATGGTATCCTTTCGTTCGACTTGTTCAAGCAAGTATTCCTGAACGTATCAGGAACGCAGGAGGCGGCATCTACCATTCAGGGGACTTTCTTCTATCCTTCGATGGACCTGGCGTGGCAGTTTAGTGATTTGTTGAAAACGCCAAGCAATATTTTTTCCTTTGGTAAACTGCGCTTCTCCTACGGGCAAGTGGGCGTTCAACCAGCACCTTACCGTTTTGGCACGACGTACGAAACTTTTGTTTATTCGACTTACGACGACGGATTGGACATCAACGAATTCGGCGGGGGCTTCCGCCTGAACGATGATCAGGGAAACCCTATCCTGAGACCGGAGATCAAAACCGAGTTCGAGATTGGTACCGACCTGCGTTTCTTCCGTGACCGCCTGACGCTGGGTGCGACCTACTATAAGAACGAGATTAACGATATTTTGCTGGAAGTAAACCAATCGCCTTCTTCGGGATTCCTGTCAAAGTATGCCAACGCCGGGCGTATGGAAAACCGGGGCCTGGAGATAGATTTCAACCTGGCGACCATCAAAAAAGATAACTTCTCGCTCGACCTCTACGGCAACTTCAACAACAACCGCAACAAAGTGCTCGATTTGTCGGGCGTAGATCGCGTGGCCCTATCCACTCAATCCATCACTTCAAATGCCATCGTCGGCCAGCCGCTGGGCATTCTGTTCGCCAGCCGCGCCGCCCGCAAGCCCGACGGCTCGCTGGATTTGGATGAGAACGGCTTTCCCAAACTCGACCCCGAGCAGGGTATAGTTGGCGATCCTAACCCCGACTGGCGAGGTGGCCTGGGTCTACGAGGTGCTTTCAAAGGCTTGTCATTCAATGTACTGTTCGAGACCTATCAAGGCGGCGACTTCGCCGAGCGTACCCGTTTCGTGTTAAACAGCTTCGGCACCTACAACGATACTGAGAACGAGGTAACACTAACTAAAGATTTGAAAAATGCGGCGGGTAAAATTTTCCCGGCGGGTACCACGGTGCGCGGTAATATCGGCAACTACGGCGGGGGCGAGATACTGCTCGACGAGCAGTGGTATACCACCCTGGGCGGTGGCCTGGGCGGCTCGGCCATCAACGAGTTCTCGATCATAGACGGTAGCTGGACGCGCCTGCGCGAGGTGTCGCTGGGTTATAGCATTGGCGGGGCCAAGTTCCGCAATGCCACCAAGCTGGGTTCCATCGACTTGTCGGTTTCAGGCCGTAACCTGAAACTTTGGACTAAGGTAAAAGGCATCGACCCCGAGGTGAACCAGTCGGGCGTGGACAATGGCTTTGGTATCGAGTACTTCACCAATCCCAGTACCCGTTCCTGGGTGTTTACGGTGAAGATAAATTATTAAGTGATAAAGCGACAAAGTTTCAAAGCCACAAAGTGGCTTGGGCCGTATCGCATATAGTAGGGCTGACTCACAAAAACTTTGTTACTATGTCGCTTTGTGTCTTTGTCGCTCATAATCTTAACATTACTCCAAAATGAAACACATAAAATACCTCTCCCTTTCCTTCCTCCTCCTAGCCGGCTCCGGCTGCGAGTCGCTGGTGAAGGACATTAATGACAATCCGAACGAGATTTCTTCGGACAACTTCCAGGCGGGCGTTTTGCTGCTGAAAGGCATGGAACTCGCCAACGTCAGCGTGCAGCTTGGCCACCAGACCCGCATCGCGGGTATGTGGAGCGGGCAGACGCGCGGCGTCGCGCTACTATATAAAAGCATTTACGAGTACAACCTCTCCGCCGAAGAAACCAGCAGTGTTTGGCAAAACGCTTACCAGGGCGTCGTGAAACAGGCTCGTCTCTTACGAGAGCATACTGCCGATAGCCCCAAGGCTGCGCAGTACTCGGGCATCTCCAAAGTCATCGAGGCCAATGCCATGGGAACTATCGCTAACCTATTCGGCGATGTTCCTTACGCTGAAATTTCTAACGACGATATCGCCGATCCGAAGTTTGACAGCCAAAAAGCGGTATTCGGTCAACTCCAAACCTTACTCGATGGAGCTATCACGGATCTTGGCAGCGCGGCAAACACGGCGGTACCGGAAGATTTGTACTTAAACGGCAACACCCTGAAATGGGCAAAAGTAGCCTACACGCTGAAAGCCCGTATGTACATGTACACGCGGGAGTATGAGAAAGCTTACGAAGCGGCCACTAAGGGGATATCTGCGGCCAACGAGGCTCTCACTTTCACGCCGCCCAATATCGGTAACGGTAGTCTCAATCTCAACTACAAAATGATCAACGAGCGCGGTGGCTACTGGGCGTTCACGGGCGGCTACCTGGAAACGCTGATGAAAAAGCGCAACAATGCCAAAACCGACGAAACTGCCCGCCTGGCCTACTACCGTTTCGATGGCAACGCGGCCAATAACAACAAGGGCATCGCCGCACCTGGTCGCCCTATGACGCTGGTGGGCTACGA
>NZ_JBGSXF010000274.1:0-6690 GCF_041751555.1 Persicitalea sp.
TTCTTGGCATCCAGGCTCGATCCGCGCCCTGCATTCATGGTTTGCAATTGGCGGGAACTCATACCTTTATCGCTGATCGTGCCCGTACGGCTTAGCCCGCCGATGGCATCTTCCTTAAACAGGTTTTGGTCGAGTTGGAGCCAAATGTAGGGTAGGTCGTCGGGAGAGTTGTTGAAAAAAGTAATGGTCTCGGAGCCGACGATGCGCTGATTTTCGTCGTCAAGTTCGGCCTTGATGTCGTAGTCGGCGCGTTGCTGCCAGTACTCTTTGCCGGGTGCGCCCGAGGCCGTGCGGTAGGTGTTAGGCGTCGGCAGGGTAGTCCCCAGCTGCTCAAAAGTGGTATTGGCGTTGTAATTGTTGGGATTGGAAGATTGCGCCCAAGCGCTTCCCACCAAAAGGAAAGTCAGCATCAGAGATAATAGTTTTTTCATTTGGTCGAAAGTTTAAACGGCTTATCGCTCGGTTGAAAGATGAAATTAGATTAGGTTAAATCTTGAAGGAAATGCTATTGAAATGCGACTGAAAGGGACTCTTGCAAAAGTGCGTCGTTGATGATCAAAGACAGGGCCATTCCCGCCACTACACCCGAAACGATGTAGTTCCAGGTGCGTTTGGGAACGCGGCCCAAATCTACGATGAGAAATGTTAGTGTCAACAAAGCCAGTACAATAAGTACCTGCCCTAGCTCCAGCCCGAGGTTGAAGGCCAGTAGTGGTTGCCAAATGCTCGATTCGCCGCCCAGCAGATCGCGCAGGTAACTCGAAAACCCCATGCCGTGGATCAGTCCAAAGCCTAAGGCCAGTGCATAGCGTACGGGCGAGCCCCTCTCCTTTCTTACCAATGTAGTTTTGGGAATATCATAAAACATATTCACGATTGCTGTAATGAGGATCGTGATTGGGATCAGCAACTCAATGACATCGCGCCGAAACGAGATAATATTGAATGTAGCCAAAGCCAGCGTCAGCGAGTGACCGACTGTAAAAGCCGTCACCAGAATAAGTACTTTT
Organism: Persicitalea sp.; assembly: GCF_041751555.1. Taxonomy (NCBI): domain Bacteria; kingdom Pseudomonadati; phylum Bacteroidota; class Cytophagia; order Cytophagales; family Spirosomataceae; genus Persicitalea; species Persicitalea sp. The sequence goes on from NZ_JBGSXF010000274.1 coordinate 1,011, forward strand.
TTCCAGTCGCGCAGTGTGTAAATGGCGCAGAGCGCTACAACAAACAGAATATGGTCGTAACCTTTCGGGTCGGTGATGTGTTCAAATCCTATTTGGAGGTACGCTTGAAATTCACTCATGCAAAGGGGGCCAAATTGGCTTCATGCTTAACAAGCCATAAACTACTGCCATAGGTTGATTCAATAAAATCTACTACTTACAAGCCTACCGCTTTTCGTTTTTTCAAAAATTAAAGTTAGAAAAGTCTTTTCAAACTCCCTACCTTCCCAATACATAGCGTTAAGAAATGCTACGCTTAGTCAAATTTATTCAATAAAAAGTTAAATTCGATTCTTGTCAATTTTGCACTCATGAAAACTATCCAGCTAGAAACTACCGGAAATCCTGTCGATATTTTAAAAGTAGTTGAAAAGCCTACGCCCCGGCCCGCAGCGGGCGAAGTATTAGTTAAAGTCATCGCTGCGCCTATCAATCCTTCCGATATTTCATTCGTACGGGGGCAGTACGGTATCCGGCCTGAATTGCCCTCGGGGGCTGGTTTTGAAGGCGTTGGTACAGTGGAGGCGGTGGGGGCGGATGTGAGACTACCCATCGGTAGCCGGGTGAGTTTTACGGCCATTGGTAGTTGGGGTGAGTACGCCATCGCGAACCAAAAAGCCGCCATTCCGCTGCCTGACGCTATCCCGGACGAAATGGCCGCGCAGTTGTTCGTCAATCCTTTTACGGCCTGGGCTATGGTGGAAGAGTCTGGCGTGCAAAAAGATGAGTGGCTGATGATTACAGCCTGCGGCTCGGCTTACGGCAAGCTGGTCATTCAGCTATGTAAGAAAAAAGGGATTAAGACCATCGGCACCGTCCGCCGCGACGATCTGAACGAGGATTTGAAAAAACTGGGCTTGAACGAGGTAGTCAATACCACAACAGAAGACCTGCCCCGCCGCGTCCGCGACATCACGGGCGGACAGGGCGTCCGTTGCGTCGTTGATTCTGTGGGCGGCGACACCACCGAAGCCGCCATGAAATGCGTGGGCCAAGGCGGCAAAATGCTGATTTTTGGGTTGCTCAGCCAGAAAAACCCCCGGCTCGACGTGGGGCTGATGATTTTTAAAGAAATAACCATTCAGGGTTTTTGGCTCACCGAATGGATGCGCAAAGTCGATTCCCAAACCCGCACCCAAACCGCCCAGAGCGTCATCGGCTGGTTGGCCAGCGGCGAAGTGGAACTACCCGTGGAAGCTACGTATGGCCTGGATGAGATTACGCAAGCCGTCGAACATGCCGACAAGTCAGGGCGTTGGGGGAAGATTCTAATTAAGCCGTAGGGAGGGGTCAAACTACCCCTCTTTCCTTTCCTGACACAATTCCACCAGTACGCCGCCCGTCCCTTTCGGATGAAGAAAACAGACTAGTTTATTGTCAGCGCCGGGCTTGGGTACTTCATTGAGCAACGTAAATCCCTCGCCCTGCAACCGCTTCATTTCGGCTTCGATGTCGTCCACCTCGAAGGCGATGTGGTGAATGCCCTCGCCTTTCTTCTCCAAAAATCGTGCGATCGGGCTGTCATCACGCGTGGCTTCCAGAAGTTCGATCTTAGTTTGATTTATTTTAAAAAAAGAAGTCGCCACGCCTTCGCTGGCGACTTCCTCGTGTTTGTAAGGCGGGATATTAAATAGCTTTGTGAAAAGCGCGTCCGAAGCAGCGAGGTCTTTGACGGCAATGCCGATATGTTCGAGGTTGGTGAGCAAAAGTTTATGAGTTTAAAGTCTATGAGTAGGCGGATTGCAGAATCAGTTTTTCGATGAACTCATGAACTCATGAACTCATGAACTAACGCCTATTATCCTGTCCCCCAACCATGCTCAGGTAGCTATCGAAGCGGCTCATGGCGATTTCTCCAGCTTCGACGGCTTCCTTCACGGCGCAGCCGGGTTCGTTGATGTGCAGGCAGTTGTCGAAGCGGCACTGGTTGAGTAGTTCACGCATTTCGGGGAAGTAGTGGCTGATTTCGGCGGCTTCGGTGTCAGACAGGCCTAGTTCTTTTATGCCGGGGGAGTCGATAAGGTAGGTTTCAGGAGCCAGCTCGAACATCTCGGCGAAGGTCGTGGTGTGGACGCCTTTGTTGGCAAAGGTAGAAACCTCCTTGGTACGCAAAGCCAGGTCGGGCGCGATGGCGTTGAGGAGCGACGATTTGCCCACACCCGAATGACCTGATAGTACTGAGACTTTTCCCTTCAAAAGGTCACTCACTTCGTCTAGCCCTTCACCTGCCGTAGCCGTGGTAGCCAGGCAGCGGTAGTTCAGACTTTCGTACAGGGACATAAGTTCGGCTTGATACTCGAGCATCGGTTCATCCAGCAAATCTTGTTTGTTAAAAATAAGTACCGCCGGTATGCGAAACGACTCTGCTGACACTAGAAAACGGTCCATGAAACCCAGAGAGGTACGTGGGAAATACAAAGTTACGACTAAGATCGCCTGATCCACGTTGGCGGCCAACAGGTGCGCGTGGGCCGTTTTGTGCACCGACTGCCGCACGAGGTAGTTTTCGCGTGGTAAAATGTCGAAGATGATGCCCGTATTTTCGGTTTCGTCCTCCACGTCGAATTCCACGTGGTCGCCTACCGCAATGGGGTTGGTGACCTTGAAGCCCTTAATTTTAAATTTACCTTTCAAACGGCACTGCCACAGGTGCCCGTCGGGATCGCGCACGTCGTACCATGAACCCGTGGAGCGCATTACCAGTCCCTTTTTCAAATCGCTGTTTTCGGTTTTTGCCTGATGTCAGGACGAATGTAGTAATTTTGGGATTGGCGTTCGATGGCTTGATGTTAATTTGACAGTTGCACTTCGTTTTAGCAGTAAGAAAACAAAACAAGCATCCTTTAAGTAGCAGGTTTGTTAGATCATGCACTGTTTTTAGTGAGAAAACTTCATCCGCTCGTTTCCAACCAACGCTTATCACTCTCCCTCCTTTTCCATGACAACCCCCGCCGCCGAAGTCAGTTCCGTTATCGACATTCGCCGCAATCGACTGCGTAGTAATCTCATTCTAGAACTCTATCAGCACGGGCAGACTTCCATCAACCGGATGGCCCGCCTGTTTCACGCCAGTATCCCTTCGGCGACAGGTATCGTCAACGACCTTATCAAGGAAGGATGGATTCATGAAACCGGAACGGCCGTCGCTCGCGCCGGGCGTCCACCAGCACTCTATGGCCTGAATACGCAGAAATATTATACGCTCATCCTCGACATTACTCGACACGATACTCAGTTGGTAGTGTTCGACCTGGACAACGAATTTGTCGCCAAACAACAAGTTGACCTCAAACTCGAAGACTCAGAGATGTTCCTGGACGCTCTGATCGATGAGATAGATATATTCCTGAAAGCGAATAGCATCAGCTCCACCAAGCTTTGGGGCATTGGAGTGTCTATGCCAGGCCTAATCAATGTCCAGAAAGGCACCAACCAAACCTATCCGCACCTCACAGGGGAAGATTTGTCGTTGGCGGCACGGCTCGAAACACAGTTTCAGTTGCCTGTTTCTCTTATCAACGATACTCACGCCACTACTATTGGCGAACATCGCTTCGGTCTGGCCAAGGGGAAGCAGCATGTTCTTACGATCAACATCGACTGGGGCGTGGGACTGGGTATCCTGCTCAACGGCGAGGTGTTCAACGGGGCGTCAGGTTTCGCCGGTGAGCTGGGACACATTCAGGTACAGCCTAATGGACTACTGTGCCATTGTGGCAAAATTGGTTGCCTGGATACGCTAACTTCGGGCTTTGCGCTCATGCGGGAAGCACAGGCTGGTATTGAGGCGGGCCGCGATACGGCCCTGCCCCGACTGGTCGGAGAGAACGACTCGCTGGACACCCACCACATCATCGAAGCTGCCCATGCCGGTGATGATTTTTGCATCGAGTTGATTACCAATTTGGGCGCGGAGTTGGGTAAGGGCATTGCGACCGCCGTGCACATGTTCAACCCCGAGATTGTAATTATTACGGGCTTATTAGCCGAAGCCGGGCCATTCATTGCTAATCCCGTTAAGCAGGCAATACAGAAGTACTGCCTGGCGGACTTTCGGGATGCGCTTACACTACAAGTTTCAGAGTTGGGCAGCAAGGCCCGGCAGTGGGGCGTGCAGGTACATTTGGTAGAGGCGCTGGTGGCGCGGGAATTTAGTTAGCTTCCAGAAATCTGGTTACGCATCTCATAACGGTGTCGGTCGCGCCAATGCGGGTTTGTACGTAAGTGCGATTAACATCGCCACTTTTTTCCTGTGCAGCGGGGTGAGCAAGTAGTTTTTCTAATTTTTCCTGAAAATCTTCGGTGTCACTAATGGCCCAGGCACCTTGTTGTTGGATAAGATCGACGGATTCCTGAAACTTCTCGAAGCTTTTGTTCCCAAAAAAGATCGGCAGACCAAAAGTGGCGGCTTCTAGAATATTATGCAAACCGGCCCCGAACGCGCCACCAATGTAAGCCACCTGCCCGTAGCGGTAAAGCGACGACAGCATCCCGACGTTGTCGATGAGCAGGTACTTGGCGTTTTTAATTTTATCAAAATCAAAGCCCGCCGCTTTATATGCCGAGTAGCGCAGCGTCTGTCCGGTCAGACGCTGCTCCCAGCGGACGAGTTCCGCTTCGTGAATTTCGTGCGGGGCGATAATCGCTTTCAGCGGAATTTTTAAATCATTTAAAGCCGGGGCGATCACCGCGCGGTCAGCTTCCCAGGCCGAACCGACTATCAGACAGGGTTCATTCTGGACGAATGCTGCAATCTCGGGCAGGTCGCGGGCGGCGTCGGCGATTTGCTGCACCCGGTCGAAGCGCGTATCGCCCGCCACCGTTACCGCTTCGAGGCCAATGCCGCGCAGCAAGCGAGCCGATTCCTCGTTTTGCACCAAAATGTGGTCGAAATAGCGCAGCAGCCGGGTGTAAGATTTCCCGTAGGATTTGAAAAAAAGCTGGTCAGATCGGAAAATTGCCGAGAAGGACAAGATGATCGTACCATTGCTTCGGAGTTCGCGCAAGTAGTTGTACCAAAACTCGTACTTGATAAAGAAAGCCACGCGGGGCCGCAACAGGCTGACCAACTGCTGCGCGTTGGTGCGTGTGTCGCCAGGCAGGTAGGTCACTAAATCGGCTCCGGCATAATTTTTTCTAACTTCGTAGCCCGATGGTGAAAAGAAAGTAAGGAAAATGAAATGGTCTGGATAACGGGCGCGAAACGCTTCCATCACCGGACGCCCCTGCTCAAATTCACCCAGCGAAGCCGCGTGAAACCAAACGACCGGACGGCCTCGAAGCAGCGGCGGTAGTTCAGCCGACAATCGGGGCAACAAGTTTTCCCTTCCCGCTACCCATTTCCGGGCTTTAGGATGAAATAAAGCCGCCAAATGCATGAAGGCAGCGTAGATACGGATAAATAAGGGGTATAAAACGGCGAACAAAGACGGCGGATGAAATTTTTGCAAAACTACCCATTCTCAATCATAACCATTCTCTAAACAACGACTACCATGAAAGCGCAACCAAACGAAGAAGGCGGCTACGATACCATGACCGAAGCCCTTACTGCCTTGCAGGAAAAAGGCTACACCTGTAATTTTAACTTAATTTCAGATGGCCTAGAAAACAAAACGGAGGAGGATGTCATCAAACTTTC
>NZ_JBGSXF010000275.1:0-7967 GCF_041751555.1 Persicitalea sp.
GCCATCACCACCAATCGCCACCCCAAAACCAATGAAGTCAACATCATGACCGATGCTAAACCATGGGCGAAAATGTGTTTCACCTTGCATCCAGTCTTCGGGCGAAGTAGCCCAGCCACCAGCCTCCCCTGCTGATATATAACCGGGAGTAAAGTATTGTGTACGCTGACCAAAATCTACCATTGTAACGCCATTATAATTAGGGGGTCCGTTGTGTCCCATGTAATTATTCTTTGCAGCCCATTCCGCCTGTATCTGTGCCAGGTCATTTAACTTGTCATCAAGTTGCAAGTCATCAAAAAGGGAAGAAGTAGGACTGTTATGATAGATCTTTTGCCGCTGACTAGATGTAGTCTGCGCTATGTCATCCCGAAGGTTCGAAGCGAATTTGTTTTTCGAGCGATAGTCAGGGTCTTTTCTGGCCAGGTTAACAATTTCAAGCATAGCCGCACGGTAGCCCGCTACATCGACAGGCACTTTTACTTCTGGATAGAACTTACCGGCTTTCGTATTTTTGGCTATGTTGACCATTCTGGCCTTAGCCTGATCAAGTTGAGAAATCTTTTCGGTAAACTTCAGGGTGGGAAGGGTAGTGCCTTCCCATTTCAGGGCGAGTATGATGGCCGACTTCCAGGGGCCATCCGTTGGTGGAACGGCCGAATTTAATGCCTGGATTACCTGTGACTCATCCTTAAGTTTTGGTTCGAATTTCCAGGTACCGTCCATATCGCCCAATTTGGTATCGAAGCGAATTTGCCCTGTTTTTTCGGGATGCGAACCACCTAAATCCCAAGTGGCAATCCGCTTTATTACCGTATAGTTCTTACCGTCAACTGTTTTCTGGATAAGCTCCCCACTCCCGGCAGCCGGAGTGTTAAGAATCCAGTCGGCTAAATAATCTGGAGCCTGAACGCTGTAAGTGTAAGTGAGTTCACTCTCTGTCCTGTCTACTTTCGGCAACCAGATAGTCGTTTGGCCGTATGTAAAGACAGGGTTGTGGAAAGAATATACAACCCAAATCACACCGAACAAGACACATTTTTGGACTTTTTTCATAATGAGCAGGGGGTTTTGGTCTTGTAGGTCAACTGACCACAGCCGGGCCAGCAGGTAGAGAAAAACAGAGGTGTTTAGCTTATTCATATCTATTTTAAATTTAAGTTGAAAATGAATGTGAATTACTGTAATCAAATACTGCCCTGTCGGGACGGTTGGCATGTCAGGTGCCTGTCCGCTCTTGCCCCAAAATCCCGGTAGTTTCGGTTGTCGTGCGTGACCGATTTAATAGATGCCTGATAATCGGCCTGTTCTTGGGCTGACTTATTGAGATCCTTATTGATTATCAGAGGCTTCAAACCCGAGGGGAGTTGCAAGGCGGTTTGGCTTTCCTGCTTTTTTCGGTAATTGGGATTCAACCGGGCCTCGTTGTTTATCTTCAGCATGGTGGCCCTGGCTTTGTCCAGTTCAGCTTTCGTCAGGCTCGACTTACTACTCAGGTTTTTCAGGTAGTCAAGGTTGGCCTGGTTGTGAAGCTGGGCAGTCACCTCAACCGAACAGAGCAACGTAACGATGAATAATAAGAGAAGAGAAATGAATTTTGGTAAAATTGGTAGATGTGTTGCTTTCATAGTGTGTGATGTGCTTTGCTTTCGCTGCCTACCCTGATCCGTATTTTCGGCGATCTACGTTTTTAATACACCACAAAGTTGGGGCATCCGGGCGCGCAAAATCCGTCAACTTTGTCGCAAAATCCGTCAAAGTTGGCCTGGAATGGCCTCAAAAGGGCATTTGGGGAAGGATGAGCGGCAACCACCTAAACAAAATCACTTGGCAGTTTACCGAAACGGTTTTTGAAGCTCCGGGAAAAACTGCCGGCATTTTTGTAGCCCACCCGGGCCGCCAGTACGGCGATAGAAACGGGAGCGCCATTTTCCAATAACTCCCGGGATTCGTTCAGGCGAATCTCCCGCAAGTATTGCTGAGGACTGAGGCCCGTGAGGCGCTTCAACTGCCTGAGCAGAGTCGATTCGCTCATGGCAAAAGTCTCGCTCAGGGAGGGGACGTCCAGCATATCGCTGGTCAGATTTTCCCGTACGTGGGCTTCGAATTTTTCGAGCCAAGCCTGATGAGATTGAGAGAGTTGAGGAGAGGTTACGGCCGCCTGGTTTTCAGCCAGAGCATCCTGTGTTCTCGCCGACTGGTTTTTCAGCAGGTTGGCGATCCGCACAAGTAGTTCTTCCTCATCGAAAGGCTTAGTCAGGTAGTCGTCTACCCCGATGCGTAGCGCGCGGAGACGGGTCGAAGGGTCGGCCCTGGCCGTGAGCATAATGACGGGAATGTGCCGGGTGGTATCGCCTGATTTTAGCTTTTCGAGCAACTGGTACCCATCCATCACGGGCATCATCAGATCGCTCAGGATCAAGTCCACCGACTCCTCGGCGGCCAGTTTTTGCAGGGCCACCTTGCCGTTTTCAGCGGAAACGACGCGGTATTTTTCGGACAGTATCAAAATAAGGTACTCTTGCAAACCAGGATTATCCTCCACCACCAACAGCGTCGGCTTGGAAGTAGGGGCGGTGGTTACCGGATCGGACCTTTCAGTATTGGATTCCGTGTTTGATCCGGCACCTTCATCCAGGTTGCGAACAGCCAGCGGGGCCACACCGTTTTGTGCCTCGGAAAGCGCAAGCGGCCACGAAACATAGAAGCTAGTACCTTCGCCCAGCTTGCTTTCCGCGCGAATTTCCCCGTACAACAGCTTGGTGTAGTCATGGCAGAGAGCCAGACCAATCCCCGTTCCTCCGTCCAAATGCTGACTTTTTCGGTGGGTCTGAAAAAATCGGTCGAACACATGCGGGAGGTCGTCGGGATGGATACCGGGCCCCGTATCGACTACCGCAAGGGAAAGAATATTATTCTGCAATCCCACAGTAACCTCGATCTTACCAGCAACGGGAGTGAACTTAAAGGCATTGGAGAGTAAGTTATAGAGGATTTGCCTACATTTTTCCCGATCGAGTTCAGCCACCGCACCCGGCGCAATTTTCACCTCGTGCGAATAATGAATCTGTTTCGAGTGGGCTAACGACTGGAACTGACCAAGGTGTAGTTCAAAGAACGATTGCAATTCCGTGGGTTCAAGATCAAGTGGCATTTTGCCCATCTCTAGCTTCTGCAAATCAAGCATGTCTTTTACCATCGACTCTAATTGGCTGACGCTGCGACTAGCCACGTTGAGCAGTCTGGCGTGTTTTTCGGACAACTGCTTCTCCTTCAACAAGGTGGTGATGGGGCCCGCAATCAGCGTAAGCGGCGTACGTAGTTCGTGACTCACGTTGGCGAAGAAACGGGATTTGGCCACATCCAGGGTTTCCAGTTGGGTGGCGTGCTGCTGGATGAGGCGGTTCTTGTCGGCGAGTTCGGCTTTTCCCCGTCTTTGCCGAATGTATCCCATGATCAGGCCAACGGCCAAAAGCGCCACCAGCAGAAGGATAACCAGCGAATAGGTGAGCTGCGATTTTCTCAGGTTCAGTTCCAGCGCCCGGTTCTTTTCGTTAGCGGTCAGTTTGTCCCGCTCGGCCTGCAAATAGAAGTTCTCGAGATTAAAACCCTCGCTTCGCGACTCAAATTTTTCTTCGTGAAAAATCTTCTTCTTGAAAAATTGCAGCGCATCGTCAGGCTTATCTTCCAGTTCGGCAATGCTGGATTTCAGCGCGTAGGTTTGGCTTAACAAATCGTGGAGTTCCAACTTTTCCGCCTTGGTTCGGGCCTCTTCGAGGTAGTTTTTGGCTTGGCCAATATTCCCCCGTTTCAGTTCCAGATTGGTGAGGGCGTGAAGCGTAAAAATTTCAAACCAGGGCCCCGGTTCCGCCCGGCACAGGCGCAAGGTTTTCAAGTAGTAGCGCTCGGCTTCGGCCAGATCGTTTTTGGCCAGAGCCAAATCGGCCCTGCCCTTGGCGGCGTTGATCAGGAATGGATACTCCCCAGGCTTAATAGGATCAGATTCGGGAAGTTTCTCCAGATATAGTACATGTCTTTCGGCTTCCGCGTATTCTTTTTCAAGGAGTTGTAGTTCCTGCAACCGCAAATGTAGCTTCTTGGTAAGATGTACTGCGTTATGAGCCATTGCTTCTTCAAGCAAGGAACCCATGAGGGGAATGACCGCCTCCCGGCTTACGAAATGTAATCTGAGGGATAGTCTGTCGTATTCAGCCGCAAGTATAGCGTTTTCATCGCCCAGGACTTTGTAGATTGCCAACGCCTTTTCAATGCTCGTGGCGGCCAGTTGGTAAGTTCCCAAGGCGTCGTAATAGCGAGCCAGATCACCGTATGCCGCTGCCACCCTCGCCGGATTACGCTGTTCTCTGGCCAGTCTGACCATCGCTTCACCGACGTAGATCGCAGCATTGAGGTTGAATAGACGTTCCAGCCGGATCATGACCGCATAGTGATTACGAAGGACAGAGTCAGGCTGATTCTCAAAGTGTTCCGTAATTTGTTTCGGAATGAAGGCGTAGGAAGCTGGCGGCGGGGTCTGGTTAAGGCCAGCTTTTATCTTGGACCAAAGTAGTGGATCGACAGACAGCGAAGGTTCGCTCTGACCATAGGAGTCGCCGCACACTGACAGGAAAAGGCAGAGAAGTAGGGTAAGTTTGAGAAAAAGTACCTTTATCATTAATCCAGCAGGCGGAGTGTGGAACCGAACTTGCAACAAATTTATCTATATAAGAACCTGTTTGCAAAACGTGATTGAATGCAGCTTTCGCTTGTAACGGAAAGAGGGGAAATACTGACCAAAAAAAGCAAAAAATGCTCCAAATATACTTGCCGGGCATTTTCTCGCTCTGTTTTTATGAAAGTAGCCAAGAAGGTAGATACAATATTCCAGACAAAGTATTTTACCATTGGGCTCAACCAAATTCCTTAGCCAATTGGCAAATTACATTTTTGCGACTATCTCTGAGGAAAATTTGGAACCCGGATTTTTAATTTCAAAATTGCCACGATTTTCATCTCTATTCCTCTATGAACCAAACCCTTCCTCCGCCAGCTGCGCCCTTTCTGACGTCGCAAACCGACGCGACAAATTCGCTGGAAATCCCGGCTTACGTTTACGCAGTTGTTTTCTCCTCGCTATGCGTCATTACGGGCCTGATCTGGGATATTTGCTGGCACCTCAGCATCGGGCGCGACGGGCTTTTTTCGCCCCCGCACCTGGTCATCTATCTGGGAGCGGTGGTGTCGGGGCTTTTCTCAGGCTACGAGATTTTGCGTAACACGTTCGCGGGAAGCGCCCTGGAAAAGAGCAAGCGCGTCAAAATCTGGGGCTTCTTTTACAGTTCGTTGGGTGCGCTTTTCTGCGTGTGGGGTGCTATCGCGATGCTCACCTCCGCGCCCTTCGATGACTGGTGGCATAATACCTACGGGCTGGACGTCACCATTCTTTCGCCACCGCATACCGTACTGGCGTTGGGCATCATCGGCGTGCAATTCGGAGCCATAGTGAGCGTACTGGCCATCAAGAACCAAACGGAGTATCTTTTTCGGGGCAGCGAGCAGACCAATGACAGACGCGATGGGGTACTTTTCGCGCTGTTCGTACTGTCCGCCGGATTTCTGCTGACGATGTGGTACACATTGCTTTCCGAGGAAATCGACCGCTATGCCTCGCATACTTCCGGTTATTATCAAGTGGCGGCGGGGGCTTTCCCATTTGTACTGTTGGCATTCGGTCGGGCCTTTTCCCACCGCTGGACCATTACAGCGGTGGCGGCGGTTTATTCTCTCATTCTGATGCTCACACTTTGGATCATTCCGCTTTTCCCGGCAGAACCTATGCTGGGACCAATCCTTAACCACCTCACCCACTACAACGGCTTCAAGTTTCCGTTGTTGCTGATCGTTCCGGCGGTGGCACTCGACTTGCTCAGGCACCGCTTTTCCCACTGGAACGACTGGAAACTGGCGCTGCTGCTGGGTACTGTTTTTCTGGCAGTTTTCTTTGTAGCACAATGGTTCTTCGGTGGCTTTTTGTTGGAATCTCCGCAGGCCCGCAACTGGTTTTTCGGCAGCCACTACTGGTACTTCGGCAGTAATCCTGAATGGGAGTACCGCTATAAATTCGCCCCCTGGAATCTTGAAACGGCGGGCCAATTGGCGCGAGGTCTGGGCATCGCGCTGGTCATCAGTATTATTTCCAGCCGCATCGGCCTGGCCTGGGGCCGGTGGATGAATACCATTCAACGATGAAAAAGCTGCTGTTAATTTTGGGGTTAATTCTCAACGTACTACTCGTATTTGCCCATGTGGGTAGTTCCGGCGTCGTATTGCAGGGAGAAGCGGGCGCATACCGCCTGCTGGTCGATATTCAGCCGCCCGATGTTATTCCCGGCACCGCACGGGTAACGGTTTACGTAGAGCGAGGCGACCCGACGACCGTAAAGGCGCGGCCCATCTACTTCCGCTCCGGCGACGAGGGTGCCCCCGATTACGAAGCGATGGAAGCAGTCGCCGGGCAGCCGGGTCAATTTCAGGGCATCGTGTGGTTGATGGAAAACGGGTCATCCAGTGTCCAAATTAAGGTCGAAGGTACCCAGGGAAGCGGCGAAATGGTAGTTCCGCTGGTAGCGGTTTCGACCGCCCAGCGCGACATGCCCGCCGGGCTGGGCTGGACACTCGGCGCACTGGGATTATTGCTAGTGATTCTGCTCATCACGGTCATCGGGGCCAGCGTCAGCGACGGGCTACTCCGTGCCGGACAAACGCTTTCCGCCGCCCGGAAAAGAAAGCGACTGGTCAATATGGGCATTGCGTTCGTGGCTTGCGTGGTGATTCTGTACGGCGGCAGTAGCTGGTGGGATAGCTGGGCGGCGGACTACCGACGGAATATACTCAAACCGCTGGAAGCAAAGGGGACGGTCGTCGCGCAGGACGGTCAGCGGCTTTTTCAACTCAAAATCGACACCACCACTCTCGCCGAAAATCGCGGCCGAGGCTACCTCAGCTACCTTGTCCCCGACCATGGCAAGATGATGCACCTGTTTTTGGTTAGGGCACCCGGCCTCGACGCCTTCGCGCACTTGCATCCTGAGCGCGTCGATTCCACGACTTTTCAGGCGTATCTACCAAAATTACCCGCTGGACGGTACTTAGTGTACGGCGATATTTTTTCCATCACGGGTTTCACTGAAACCATCACCGACACGATCGACATTCCCGAAATGACGCTGGGGACGCCCATCAAGCGCACCGACCCTGAGGATACCTACGTTGTGACCGATCCGCTCAATGAGCCGAAGAATATCCCGCTGGACGCCAACGTCGTGATATGCGGCAAGCCCGGTACCCGCACCGCTCTGCTCGACGGCTCTTACGTAGTGTGGGAAGGCCAAGCCAACCAGGTGTTCAAGGCCGGAAAACCTTATCAACTCAAATTTGAAGTGTTCGCGCCCGATGGTGCCGCTGCTCAGTTGCAACCCTACCTGGGCATGGCGGGCCACGCGGCCGTTGTCCGCTCTGATGGCTCAGTGTACGTACATCTGCACCCCGTCGGTACGGTAGCAATGGCTTCCGAGCTATCACTCAAAAACCGCATTGCTGATACGTCCCGAACCTTCCGTCGCGCCTCGCCGCAGCTATTCCGCGACAGCATTGACCGCCACGTCGCCGCGCTGAAAGCCATGCCCGACACGGAGCGAGAAAACTTCCTGATGAAGGAAATGGGGATGAAAATGCCCGAGGACTCCGCCGAACACGAGGGCATGAACCACGGTAGTAACATCAGCTTCCCCTACGCTTTTCCGCGGGCCGGACAGTACCGGATCTTCCTGCAAATCAAGCGTAATGGGCAGGTACTCACGGGTATTTTTGACGCGCGAGTGGAAGAAGCCGAGATGTTGTAAAAACGTGAACGGCAGGTCGCTTGTAAAAGTACCATTGAAAACTGCCTATACAGTAAGCAGCACAAT
>NZ_JBGSXF010000276.1:0-3078 GCF_041751555.1 Persicitalea sp.
CCAGATGGATGTAAACAGGAGAACCTTCGTCAGTAGTTTGCCCGGCTTGGTCGGGTTGGCGGCCGCCCCCACAATAGTGGGGGCAGCGGCCAACCCACTGAGTTGCGCTTTAGATGTGCAAGATGAGCCTACCTGGCTGGAACTAAATGGCAAAATATACGGAGCCAAACCCGATGAACGAGGGCTCATCGGCGGCGGGACAGGCTACGCAAACCGCATCACGGACAGCGATTATGTAGTCAAGAATCTGGATGAATTGATCGACGCCCTAACGAAAGTACGCGCCGGACAGATTATATTTATTCCCGGCGAAACCGAAATCGACCTGACGACACGGATTTACATCGAGGAACTGGAACTGATTGTACCCACAGGCGTCACTATCGCGGGCGAGCGAGGCCACGAAGGGTCGAAGGGCGCACTCCTAACCAGCGACGCCTTGAAAACGCCCTATATTTTCAAGGTCGCCGGATCGGATGTGCGCATCACCGGATTGAGGATTCAGGGCCCCAATCCGAAGCGCTACGAGGATCATCACACGCGGTCATTCGGGAAAGAGGGTTTGGGAAGGGATTATTATTACAAGTTCCCTACTTCAATGTGCATCCACACCGAGTTTCCCCGGCTGGAAGTGGACAACTGCGAACTGACTGCCTTCGTCAGGGCGATCGCACTTTTCAAAGGTGATGAACACTATATCCACCACAACTACATTCACCATTGCCAGTATAAAGGCTTGGGTTACGGCATTTCGCTGGCTGTGGCTTCTGCTATATTCGAATACAACCTATTCGACAGCAATCGGCATTCTTTGGCGGGGACGGGCAGCCCCGGTTGCGGGTACGTGGCCCGGCACAACGTCGAGTTGGGTACTTCGCTCAGCCACTGTTTCGACATGCACGGCGGCCGGGACCGTAAAGACGGCACGACCATCGCCGGAACGTCCATCGAGATTTACAACAACACCTTCCGAAGTACCGAAAGGGCGGTCGGGATTCGGGGTGAGCCGGAAGACAAGTGTGTCGTCCGTAATAACGGGATCACGCAACACCGCGACGCCAAATCGGCGGTGCTGGCCGAGGAAAGAACGGCTATTTTTGACAACATTTACGGAGAGCATCCGGTTAAATCTGAATAAATACCACGCTATTCGCGATCGGTTTTATTCTGCCAACGCATTGTTCATCAATATGAAAATACTGGATTTATTAAAAATAAAACTCTTTGTAGCTGGCTTCCTTTGTCTGCTGGCTACGAAGAGTTACGCCCAGCGTTACGCTGCCGCGCGCACTCCTGCCGAGTCACGGAAAACCTTCCAGCTCAACGCGAATTTCGACATCGAACCCTTTCTTACGGAGCCGGATGTACTCTCGCCCGTGGACATTGCCTTCGACGGGCGGGGCAACATATACGTGGTTGAAATGGGCGACTATCCTTACGACGCCAAGCCCGGTGACTACAAGGGGCGCATCCGTTTGCTCCGCGATACGGACGGGGACAGCAAGGTCGACAAGTCCTACGTTTTTGCCGAAGACCTTCCCAGCGCCACCAGCGTTTTACCTTGGGAAGACGGTATTCTCGTGACAGCGGCACCGGATATTTTGTATTTGAAAGACACCGACGGTGATTTTAAGGCGGACGAGCGGGAAGTGCTTTTTACGGGATTTTTCGACAAGAATTCAGAAGCGCAAATCACTAATCTCCGCTTCGGTCCCGACAACTGGATTTACGCCAATAACCACGGCCAGCGGGGACTCGTCACATACAAGCGTAAGCCTAACGCTCCGGCGATCGACGTATCGGGCAGCGATTTCCGCTTTCGGCTGGATCGTGATCTGTTCGAAGCGGAGTCAGGAACCGGGCAGTTCGGCCTGGCTGTCGATAATTGGGGGCACCGTTTTTACTCCCAAAACACCCTGCACATCCGACAGGCCCCCATTGCCTGGCGCTACGCCCACCGCCACCTGCATTTGCCCTCCTACAACTCGGAGGTGAATATTTCCGACCACGAACTCGAAATGTTTCAAAAATCAGAAACTCCTTACTGGCGGCAGGAGCGCAGCGACCGCCGCCAGGCCAAGTATGATTCTCTGGGTCTGGATCGAAAGGAATACGCCCGCGCGCATTTCTCAGGTGCTTCCGGGGGTACTTTTTACGGCGGCGATGGTTTCTCAAAAGAATTTTACGGAAATATATTCACCGGCGATGTCATGGGCAACCTCGTCCATCGCGATGTGCTGACTGCCGTGAAGGGCCAACCCGCCTACGTAGCCTCGCGGGCTGCGGACGAGAAAGACAAAGAATTTCTAGCTTCGACCGACCCTTGGTTTCGGCCCGCGAATTTTTATACCGGGCCGGACGGCTACCTGTACGTGGTGGATATGTACCGCCAGCACATCGAAACGCCCGTCTCGATTCCCGAAGATTTGAAGGAAGACATGGATTTTGCCGCAGGCCGACAATACGGCCGGATTTGGCGTCTCTTTCCAAAAGACGGGCAAAAATGCGAGGTCACCCTTCCTGACCTTACGGCTAAGAAATCTGCCGAATTGGTCGTCCTGCTGTCGCATCCCAACCAGTGGTGGCGGCTGACGGCCCAGCGCTTGTTGCTCGAAAGACAAGACAAAGCTACCATCCCGCTGCTGACCAAGACATTAAACGAAAGCACCGATGCTCACGCCCGTCTGCACGCCCTTTACGCTCTGGAAGGAATGAGTGTCCTGAATGCCGAACAGGTAGAAAAGGCCTTGGCAGATACCGAGGCAGGCATTCGGGAACACGTGCTGGTGCTGGCCGAGAAGTACCCCCGGTTTTTGCCCCATATTATTAAATTGACTGACGACCCTTCACCGCAAGTAGCTTTCCAGGCGAGTTTGAGTCTGGGACAGTTTTCAGATAAGGAAGTGCTTCCGGTACTGGCCCGTATTGCGGAGAAAAACGCAGAGGAAAATCTCTACCGGCTGGCCGTGCTGAGTTCCGAAGCGGGAGCTTCGCCCGCTATGCTGAAAACGTTGGCAGACGGCGGCACTTTTTTTAATACTACCTCACCAGGCAAGCTGAAACTGATCGAGGATTATG
>NZ_JBGSXF010000277.1:0-5359 GCF_041751555.1 Persicitalea sp.
TATTTTGTTTTAACCGTGAGTTTTCAAAAAAAATAAAGATACGAAACTTGATGTCTCAATTAATACATATGTTTAAGGCCAACAACAATTGTTGATTGTTTAAATCCAACTGTAAACACTCAGGCTGGCGATATTGAAAGAGTGCGTTTTGTCAAACCAATTCAACTCCTGGAAAATAATATTTCATTACTTGCAGAAGAATGTATTTCTGTAAAAAAGCAAATAAATTCTTTTAATTTATTTGAAACAAATTTTGATAAAAACCCAATTTTATCATATTCGGATATTGCTTCAAAGGATAGAATATTGAGGTATTTAGTTTATGAAAATGCTCAATTATCTAGGGTATTATTGCATGAATCCATTATAAATAAGCTCATTTTTGAAGTCTACGATTTAAGCGAAGAAGACCGAATCCAAGTCGAAACAAAAATGGGCAAGTCAATCGGCGATCTGCCCGTACTGGAAGCCTCCCGGCAAGCTTACCTGAAAGAAGCCGCCATCGAGCATGAAATCGTCCAACAGCACATCGAAAACCTCCCCACCGAAGACTTCGAAGAACTCCGCATCCGCGAAATTAAGGAAGCCTTCGCCACGCTGTACCAAAGCAACAACGACCTGGAAGAATTCTGCATCCGGCAGCAGCTCAACCCCATCAACGTGTGGTACTGGTTTCGGGAAGCGCAGGTACTTCCCGCCGGCCGCGCCCACGACATCACGCTGGAATTCCTGGCCGACGCCATCCGCACCCTGCTCATGGAGGATGAAGACGGCATCATTCCGCTCGTAGGCCTGCCCGGCGAGCCCCGCCTGCTCGATCGGCTGGAGCAGCACTGTCAGCAGCAGGGGTTCAGCAGCGCGCAGTTTTCGCAGTTGGATGGCCTGCTCGGAAGGCCCGTGCCCGAGTACCTCGAGCAGCACTTCTTCCGCGAGCTATCGGATCACCTCAACCTGTTCATGTACCTGCCCAAAACGCCCTTCATCTGGCACCTCAGCAGCGGTGAGGCACAGTGCTTCGAGGCCTACATCATCATCTACAAATGGAACCGCGACAGCCTCTTCTGGCTCAAATCGCAGTACGTCGGCAAGCGCGTCGAGCGGCTGGAATACCGCCAAATCGAGCTGCAAAGTACCGAAACCGCCCAGGCGCAGGCCGAAAAAGATCGCATCCGTGTTCAACTCCGGGAAATAGCCGCCTTTGTCAAAAAACTGGACGAACTCATCGCCGAGGACTACAACCCTACCCTCGACGACGGCGTGGGCAAGAACATCGCCCCCCTACAAAAAAAAGGCATGCTCAAAGCCGAGGTACTCAACGCCGGGCAGTTGACGAAGTACCTGAATGCGGATTGGTGATTTTTAGGCAGTTAGCTGTTTGGTTGTTAGGTGTTAGGTTTTTTTAGTGTAGGTTGAAAGTACAATGTCAGTCTGAGCGGAGTCGAAGACCTCTCGTTCGGCGGTCTTCGACTCCGCTCAGACTGACATACATCAAATGTTTCAATAGGAAATGATCACTACGGAGGAAATAAGCATCCTGATCGCCGCCGGGGAAGGCTACAACGCCGAGTTCAAGGTGGCAGTGCCGAACAAAGTAAAGGAACTGACGGAGGAAATATGCGCCTTCGCCAACGCCGCCGGAGGCGTGGTACTTCTCGGCGTCAACGACGCCAATCAGGTCATTGGCCTCACCCTGGACAATACCCGTCGCTCGGCCATTCAGAATAGCATCTCCGATATCACGCCACCGCTCCGTTGCGCGCTGTCGGTGGTAGAGCTGGACGGCAAAACCATTGATTGGGGTTATCGAGGTACCTTCCGGCCCATCCAAGCCTTACGTGCTGTCGGGGGCCATCTACATGCGCATCGGCCCCAACACCCAAAAGCTCACGACCGCCGAGCAAATGCGGGATTTCTTCCAGCAGTCCGAAAAAATTTATTTTGACCAGGTACCCTGCCCGGACTTCGAGCCGTCCACCATGGTCGACGGTACTTTCCTGTCCCACTTTAAGGCCGAGTCCCGGATCAGTTCCCCGGTTCCCGACGAACAACTATTCCAGAGCCTCAAACTCTACACGCCCGACGGTATATTCAAAAACGGGGCCGTACTTTTCTTCGGCCAACGGCCCGAGGATTTCTTCAAGAAAGCCGTGGTGCGTTGCGTAGCCTTTCAGGGTACCACCAGACGCTACATCGTGGACGACAAGGTGTACGGCGGCAATATGTACGCGCAGTACACCCAGGCCATGCAGTGGCTACGCGGCAAGCTCAACGTCCGCTACGACACTGAAGGGCAGGGCGGCGGCCCGCGTAAAGAAATCTGGGAAATACCCGAAACGGCCCTGAAAGAAGTAATCGTGAATTCGCTCACACACCGCGACTATTACGAAAAAGGGGCCGTCACGATGGTCGAGTTCTACGACGACCGCGTGGAGGTGTCCAATCCGGGTGGCCTGGTAAGTGCCGTGCCGGAATCGGAATTCGGTAAGCGCAGCCACTCCCGTAATCCATTGATTTTTGGACTATTTGCCCGCATGCACTTGGTAGAGCAGGTTGGGTCGGGCATTGGCCGCATCCGGGATCTGATGCAGGAAGCCGCACTACCAGAGCCGGTTTTTCAGAAGCGGGGCATGTTTACCGTCGTCATGCAGCGGCCGGGAAAGACTTCGGCAGAACCTTCGGAGAAACCTTCGGAGAAAACTTCGGAGAAAATCCTCCGGCTGATCGGAGAAAATAATCAGATTACGATCGAAGAGCTTTCGGAACGAGTAGGTAAATCCACCCGGGCGATTGAAATGCAGATCAAAAAACTCAAAGATCGAAACCTACTTGAACGTATCGGACCGGATAAAGGAGGATATTGGCAATTGGTTGATAAAGAGTAGCTACATGCAAAATCGGTAAGCCTAATCCGCCCAACCACAGATATAATCCGACCCATTCCCATGACCGACCGCTGGTTTTTACAAGATATTGACACGCAGCTCAGCCGCCGCAACCGAATGGTGATCCTCGATCCGGGGCAGCAGTGCGATTTCCTGCTCTCCACGCTGGAAAAGCAAGGCTACGTCATCCTCAAAACCAACCCTGAGCTACGGGAAGAATGGCAGACGGTGCAGGAAGAGCTATTCCTCCGCTACGAGGCCGAGCGGAATCATGCCGGGCAAGGGGTGGTTTTCTACGTGAGCCGGGCCCCGGAGCAGCTGAGTTTTTTGTTCGACTATTGCTACACCCACGGGTTACTGGACCTGACCCGTCCCGCCGAGTGGATCAGGAAAAAGATTTTTGTCCACACGGGGTTACAGGTCGCGATGGAAAATCCCTTGCTGCTTACGGCCACCAAGCTGGGGATCGGCAAGGACCTGGGTTGGTGGAAGAAAATCGTGCAGGATCTGGAAGAAATGGTGTCCCTGGACGAGGAACTATTGCCGTTTCTGCATAATCCCGATTTTTACTTCAAGCGCATGGATGCCGACGTACGGCGGCTCTTTGAAGAAAAACTGGCGGAGCTGACCGGCAAACCCTACCTCAAGAAATCACCCAAAATATGGGCAAAAGAAGTGGCGGCGCTTTTCTTTGAGGGGCTACTGACCAACACCATCTCCGATCCGCTGTTGGCACTGTACCGCAAATGGGTGGACAGCAACAAATACGCCGAAGCCCTCACGCAGTACCTCAGCGACTACAAGGTACCCCGCACCCTGGACGTGTGGGCCGCACATCCCGAGCATGGGTTCGAGGAACTCGATCGTCGGGCGCTCCGGGAACTGTGTGAAAACATTTGGGACAAGAGCTATATACAGGAAAAACTGGGCTTTGTGCGGGAGCGGCTGGCCCGCCGGAAAACCAACAATCGAATCCCCGCCTGGTGGCAGGACGTGGTCACCCTGCTGGATTTT
This sequence comes from Persicitalea sp., assembly GCF_041751555.1. Lineage (NCBI taxonomy): Bacteria > Pseudomonadati > Bacteroidota > Cytophagia > Cytophagales > Spirosomataceae > Persicitalea > Persicitalea sp. Next base: position 3,897 of record NZ_JBGSXF010000277.1, read on the forward strand.
GAGTCGAACGCCCTGGCGGGCTGCCATAGCCTTGACAAAGTGGTGGGGTACTACACCACCGAGTTTCAGAAGGTGGATCGAGCCATTCGTAGGCTGTACACACATTTTCTGGCGGACAAAGGCATCATGAAGCCCTTGCAGGAATACTACGAAAGCCTCAATGGGGAGCTATTGCAGCAGTGGTTTGAATGTCATTCTGATTATGCATCCAATCAACCCGGCTATCTGGTCGACCTGTTAAAGACGGCCCCGGCCCGAACGGCCATCATCGTGGGCGATGGGCTACGCTACGAAATGGCGGCCTACGTAGCCACCCGACTGGAAAAACAATTTGTGGTGGAACGCAGCACCATGCTGGCCGACATGCCCTCCGAAACGGAACACAACATGAGTGCCCTGTACGTGGGCAAAGACCAGGTGCTGCCGATCCATAAAGACCGGGAGAAAAAGCTAGGGGAGCTGACAGGCAAGCCACTGACTTTTATGCAACTGGAAGCGCTGCATTATGGCGTTGAGGGCCACTATCTGGTACTCACCTACAAGGACATCAATAAAGCCGGAGAAACATTACAGCAGGGAGCGATTAAATTATTCGATGAATTTGAAAAACTGCTGGTGGATAAAATCAGCCTGTTGCTCAAAATGGGCTATCAGGCAGTACACGTAGTTACGGATCATGGTTTTGTGCTGACCGGGATTCTGGAAGAATCAGACAAGATTGATCCTTTGGTAACGGGCAAGAAGGAAGTCCACGAACGGTTCATCCGCACCGTGGAGAAGCAAACCAACCCCGGGTGGGTGAGCTTTGAAAGGCCCTATGGCGAATATCGCTACGCGTACGTGGCCCCAAGCTGCCGCCCGTTCAAATCCAAAGGAATGTATGGCTACGCACACGGCGGCTTTTCGCCCCAGGAAATCATCATTCTGAACTTTGTTTTTCGAAACCATCAGGCGGCGGTATAGGGTCTGGTCGTGGAAATTGCCAACAAGAAAGACCTGACCGAGGTGACGGGTGAGCTGTTTGGTCTCAAAATTCAGGCAAGCGAATCAAGGGGAGATCTGTTTTCGGCGAGTCGAAAAGTGCAGGTACTTCTGTATGCCAATAATGTGAATTACGATAAGAGCTCAGTCCTGATCCTGAACGCGGGCACTGCCCAGTCCTTAGAGTTTTCATTCCAGGGGAATAGCGAGGTTCAGGCGGTGTTGGTGGACGCGGGTACTCAGGAGCAACTGGATAGCGTAAGAGCCACGAAATCAAACATGAGAGATCTGGGCGGTCTGTTTTAACCCTATACAGCGACAATGATACAATTAGACGAGTTTATGCGAATATCGGGTTAAAAAAACTGTTTGAACAAAGCCGTGGCCAGAGCGCCGAAAACATGGACAATTAGTCCGCTGGTGGCTCTGACCTTTGAGGCGTCCTGAATTCCAGTCATCTCGTTGAGCCAGTTGAAGAGCGA
>NZ_JBGSXF010000278.1:0-20218 GCF_041751555.1 Persicitalea sp.
TCCGTCGTCATTCCGGTGTACAACAGCGAAAACAGCATCGAACCGCTGTTGAATCGCCTGTCGAACGCGCTGTCTGGGGTGGACTACGAAGTAGTGCTGGTGAACGACGGGAGCCGCGATGCCTCCGAAGTTGTGTGTACCCGGTTGGCTACCGAGCGGCCCGAGGTAAAGTTCCTTTCGTTACGCCGCAATTTCGGGGAATTCAATGCCGTGATGTGCGGTCTAAACCACGCGCAAGGCAGGTTTTGTGTTATGATAGACGATGATTTTCAGAACCCGCCAGAAGAAATCTTAAAACTGATCGAAGTCGCTGAAAGGGGAAATTTCGGGGTAGTTTATACTTATTACGACAAGAAAGAACACGCCGCCTACCGCAACCTGGGGAGCCGCCTTGTGAATTGGATCACAAGCTTCTTGCTGGACAAGCCAAAAGAACTTTACCTGTCGAGTTTCAAATTAATACGGTTGGAAGTGGTGGAGGAAATCATTAAATACACCGGCCCTTACCCTTATATCGACGGGCTGATTTTCCGCGTTACGCGCAACATTGGGACGGTACGCGTGACCCATAACAAGCGCGAGGAGGGCCGCTCCAACTACACGCCGCGGAAGCTAATTTCGCTTTTCCTCAATATTCTTTTTTGCTATTCGGCGCTACCGATTCGCCTTTTTATGCCCGTCGGACTGGGCTTGACCGGATTAGGCAGCGTGCTGCTGCTTTTTCTGCTTGGTCAGTGGATCGTTGGCCCTGATCCCAAAGGTTGGCAGGTCGTGACGGCCACCCTGATATTTATTGGCGGCATTCAGTGTACGCTCTTAAGTGTACTGGGCGAGTATATTGGCAAAAGTTTCATGGCCCAGAGTGGTCAACCTCAATACGTAGTAAAACGAAAAATCGGATGGTAAACAATCGAGCTGAATACGAGCGGATGCACGATTTGGAGCGTAACCTTTGGTGGTACCGCTCCCTGCACGATAAAATTTTGCATCAGATCTCCCGTCACTTTGGCAAAACCCGCGATCTGGCCATTCTGGATGCGGGATGTGGAACGGGCGGGATGCTGGCGGTGCTGCGGGAGAATGGCTATGATGATTTGGCGGGATTCGACTTCTCACAGGATGCGATCGAACTGTCGGTGGAGCGCGGACTCGATGTCTCGTTCGGCGACCTCCGACAGGTCGAAGAGTTTCGGCCCGAAGGCCGTTACGATGTCATCATCTGTAACGACGCACTGTACATCCTCAACGATGAAGAGATGGTGCGGGCACTGGCGGCTTTTAGGCAAAGGCTGAAACCCAACGGCTTGATTTTGGTCAACGTTCACGCCTTCGATGCTTTCGCCGGGACGCACGACGTGGTCATGAACAGTCCGCGGCGCTACCGGAAGAAAATGTTTGAACAGTACACGCATCGGGTCGGGTTGAAACTCAGCTACGCTACTTATTGGCCGTTTTTCCTAGCCCTGCCTATTTGGCTCGTTCGTCGATGGCAGCGCCATCAACTCAAAACTGGGAAAATTGATCTCGACGCTCTGGAATCGGACGTGCAGTACCCCGGCGATTCCGTCAATAGAATTTTGCGGTTTCTCACGGATACCGAACATAGGATAATCCGACGCGCGCCCGTAGGTAGTTCTTTGTTTATGGTTATGAAAGCGGCCTGAGTTTGGAGTCGCGCGGGCTTCCCGGATTGTTTGCTTAAATTTGCCAACAGATCCCTTTCACCCATAACTACCATACATGGAACTCGAAGCATTGCGGTACCCGATTGGCCGTTTTAAGCCCTCAGACAGCTATCCGCCCGAAGACGTCAGAACTAACATCCAAATTATCAGTGCTTTACCTTCCAAGTTCATCAACCTGTTAGGCGGATGGAGCGAGGAACAATACGATACCCCCTACCGCCCCGACGGCTGGACAGTGCGCCAGCTCATTCATCACGTGGCCGACAGCCATATCAATGCCTACGTGCGCTTTCGACTGGCCCTAACGGAAGACAACCCTACCATAAAACCCTATAAGGAAGATCTTTGGGCCGAACTACCCGATGCCAAAACGGCTTCCGTGGACCTTTCGCTGCAGCTAATGAAGAATGTTCATTTGCGTTGGGTACTGCTGATGAATTCTATGGACGCCGCCGACCTGGCCCGCACTTATCATCATCCCGAAACCGACCGTAGCATCCTGCTCGCCGAGGTCATGGCCCTCTACGCCTGGCACAGTGAACACCACTACCAACACGCCTTTACACTAGCCGAACGAGAAGGGTGGCGGTAGTTGTTGTGTAATTGTGTAGTCGGTTTTTTTGATCATCAGTATCACAAACAAATACTCAATTCAACATCGATTACACGCCGGCGCACCACTTCAACAATTACACAAATACCCAATTCAACAACAAATGACTCAGCAACTCATTGTCCTTCTTATTTTCCTGGCGGCGGTTGGCTATTTGGGCTGGCGGGGCTGGAAATCACTGCGGCAGCCCGCTCAGGGCGGCTGTGGGAAGGGTTGCGGTTGCGGTGAGGGCGAGCACTCAGCTTTTAAAGAGAAAAACTCTTGGTTTGGGTAAGGAGATCCAGGCTTAGCTTCTCCAGAATGCGCCGCCGCCTTTCTCCAAAAAAATTCCTCCTGTTTATTGTTGCCCTACTGGTGTTGATCGGTGGGCTTTTGATCTGGGCACTTAGCTACAAAGCTAAGTTTCTGCAACAGATCGAGCAGGTTTCTCGGGAAAACCTAGAAGGGCAATTGAGCGTCGGCGATGTTGGATTTACGCCTTTCAAACACGGGCTTGGCATTACTTTCTCTTTTTACGAGGTCAGGTTGAGCGGTCGTCGCTTTGCCTTATATCATGTTCCTCTGCTCGACGCTGAAAGCGTGAGCGCCACGCTGGACTTCGGAAAGCTACTGCGCGGGCAGGTACAGATTCAGAAATTGGGCGTGGAACGAGGTACCGTGCGTGTGTTTCGGGGCAAGGACGGCTACACGAATGCTTCGTTGTTTGAAAAAGTCGAGCGGAAACTACTATCGGATTCTCTTGAAAACAAAGGGCAGGGGTACTTTGGCCCGCTTGAGAGAATCATCTTTCGCGACTGTCCCGTCCAGTACGTCGATTCGCTGAAAAACAAAAAATTTGTGGCCACGTTCCGGCGCGTCGAGAGCCGATTGGAACGCACCGATTCCACGCGTCATTTTGTCCTCGACGGTTCGGTGTTTTTCGATGAACTCGTTTTCAACGCTGCTAGGGGCGGTTTCCTCCGGCAACAACTCGCACAAACCCACCTCGACTTCGACTACTTACCCAGCCGACAACTCTGGCGCATCAATTCTTCCACCTTGCGAGTGGATGATCCGAAGGTGGACAAAATTGTGTTTAATGGTCATGTTGATTTAGCCCAAAAGCCGGGTCAGTTGTCGCTTGATTTTTCAGTAAAAAAGACCGACCTCGCTGCTACGTTGCATTTGCTACCAGCCCGGCTGGAAAAGGCCATTGCGAAGCGAAAAATCCTGCCCACCCTGCAAGCGGACATTCAGCTTCGCGGCCCGCTGAACGACCCTTCTCCCCTACTGACTATCCAGTTCCAAACCGACACTTTTCGTTACGCTCTGCCCTACGGCTTCCTGCGTGGTATGCGGGCGAAGGGTACTTTCACCAATCGACTAGATCCAAACGCTCCGGCCGGTGACCCCAACTCCCGCATTGTCGTAAGCGAAGCAGTTGGTTTTTTTGAGACGATTCCGCTGCGTGGCTCGCTGAGCGTGACCAACCTGAAAACGGCTACCTCTGTAATGGATTTCTCGCTGGTCGCAACGCCCGCGACGGTCAATGCCCTGCTCGACACCAATCAGTACCTCGTCCGAAAGGGAAGTGCCTCACTCAAATTTCACTACGAAGGAAGTCCGGTCGAGTTTTATGATCCAAAAACTGACCGCATGACCGGAAAACTGCGCGGCAAACTACAAATGAACGACATTGCCTTTGCCAAGAAACGGGGACATATCGACGTCAGTCGCCTGAACGGCGAAGTCAGGTTTGACGAAAATCAGGCGTCGCTTCCTCGGCTTACCATGCACGACGGGCGTAACGACCTCACAATTTCGGGCAGTGTGCGGCACTTGCCCGCTTCGCTCTTTGGCTCCCACCGCCCCGCCGAAGCTTTTGTCCATATCGACATTCCGGACTGGATCGTTACCTGGCCCGACCGGTTGGCCGGGATGCGGCAGCGACGCTCAGGAAATTCGAAATTTCGGCTGACCCAGCTACTTGACGAAACGATCGATAATCTACGGGTTACGGCCAGCCTGGAAGCGAAGCGGATGCAATATCACCAACTACTCGCCCGAAGGATACGCGGCAATGTCACGATGCAGGATCATTCCCTCGAGCTTAGCAATTTGTCTATGCACACCTGCGGGGGCGAAGTTCGTCTGTCGGGAGGCTTTAAAACTTTTGAAGGGAAAAAACTACCGGTTTTTTACGCGAAGGGCGAAGTAAAAAGGGCTAATGTCGAATCCGTATTTCGTTCTCTGGGGAATTTTGGACAAAAGGCCATCACCGATAAGAATCTGCGAGGAATTCTGTCAGCCGACTTCACCTTCCAATCCAGAATCAGTAACGATACGGCTTTCGTAAAGCCTTCGATGCGGGGTTCCATGAATGTGGACTTAGAGCAAGTGCAAATTCTGAATTTTAAACCGATGCTCGACATCCGCAGGCTAGTGTTCAAGAACCGCGCCTGGAATGATGTACATTTCGCGCCCCTGCGCACGAAATTTGTACTTCAAGGAGAAGAGATTCTGGTAAACCGCATGAAAGTGCAGGCCAATGTGCTGTACTTCTTTCTCGACGGAGTGTATAGTTTCGGCAACAAGACCGATTTGAGTATCCAGATCCCGGTAAATAATCTCAAACGTAAAGCACCACAGGATCAACTTGAAATTAGGGAGGTGGAAGATGTCAAGGGTCAGATTCTGTACTTAAGGGCAGTCAGCGAAGGCGACGCGGTCCGCATCCGATACGACAAGATGAAACGGTTTGATTAGGGGCGCGAAGGGGAATTACGCGTAGTAGTTACTCATTGGTTCCCCATCCCAGACAGGTTGTCACGGGGCAGGAAATTTCAGTTTGTATAGGTGTTGTTACCCCAACTATATACAAAAAACCTTTACCGATTGCAAAGATTCAACCATGAAGTAACCTGAAAATCAACCGATTGGCCCAGGGCCATTATTGAAAAAGGCTCAACTCACATATCTAATGACTGTAAGTCATAGGCAGTCGAATACTAAAAAGCGTTCCCTTTCCAGCTACGGACTCCACCGTCAAACTGGCCGACATCAACTCACACAAATGCTTAACAATGTGTAGTCCGACCCCCTCTCCACCCGGCTGGTTCGGGGCGGCGACTGGCTTTTCGGGCTGGGAAATTGGCGGTGTTTCCGTACCAGCCGTTGGATCGGGCTGTAGTACGGCTGTCGGTTCAGGCTGCGGTTTCAATTGGGCAGAAATGACCGACGCCAGATTAGGCGGTAGCCCCGGCCCCGAATCCTGAATGCCGAGGTACCAGCGGATTCCGTCTTCCGAGGACCACGAAACCGACACGACCCCAACCGAAGTGTAATTTATGGCGTTAATCAAAAGGTTATGAGCGATCCGTTTCACCTTGACTACGTCGCCCCGTACGTTGAGTTGTTCCGGCCCATTGGCCATCAGCATAAGGTTCTTACTCTCGGCTAGGGGACGAGCCGCAGCCACGATTTCATTGATAATCTGTGAGGCGTCAAATTCCGAAAGATGGAGTTCCTCCTGCCCAGCTTCGAGCCGCGCTAAGTCGGTTAGCTGAACCAGGACGTCCTGTAAATGAGTCAGATTCCGGCTCAGCATTTCTACCAGTTGAGAGCGTTCTTCTTCCGAACGATCTTCACGATTGAGTAAAGTAAGCACCCCCTGAATCACGCCAAAATTACTTTTAAGGTCATGTGAGGAGGTTCGCAGGATCTCGCCCCGGCTTCGTCCCAATTGGTTCAGGTCGTCCAGCGCTCGTTGTAGTCCGGCACTGCGGCTGGCGGCGGCAATTTGCTGTTGCAGGGCGTATTCGCTCACGCTTCCCCGAATGGTTTCCTCCTTCAAGCGGACTATCTGCATGGCGGCGTCTAGAATTACCATCGCCTCAACCTGGGAATTGTAGCCATGATAAATTCTCAATTCGTCGTTGAGAATATCGTACAAATAATCTAGCTCATTAAGAATATCGCCCAACATCCGCCCTTTCCGCCAGCGGTGCAAGCCGTGAAAATTGGCCAGCCGGACAGGGTTGGCATCCTCAGGTTCGTTGCGCAGCCGCTGCCCCAGAATGTTGAGAATCATCGGCAAGTGATCGTTGAACTCGATACGGTCCAGTACCACCACATGGGCCAGGCTTTCGTCCTCTTCGCACTTCATGCGCCAGCGTTGCAGAATGGCGTCGCGGCGGCTAAACAGGTAATCAGCGATTTCTACGGGTGGCTCAACAGAGTCTGATGGCATAAATCGGGGAATGCAGGCATTCAGAAAGGAAGCCTTTATCCGGTTTTGTCTAATTTTTATGAAAGAAAGAAGTGTTCAAATATAGAGTATATTTTGTTCAAGCTTGGCTAAACACTCAGTTTTACCCTACATTTGTCTGTCTCTGCACAGTTCCAAACCCTCTCGAATGAATTCTGCTACCAAATCCAACGCTTCCTCTAAAACCGACTTTCGCAAAACTACCCTGCTCATTATTGAGGACAATCCCGACCATTTGTTCCTGATCAAATCGGCCCTGGACGAATGCATGCCGGGTATAGAGGCCATCGGTGTGGACAATGAGAAAGATGCCCTGGAGTATTTGACCACCCAGGGAAGCGGCCTTGCTCACAAATTCCCCAAACTTATCCTGTCAGACCTTTATTTGCCGAGTAGGCAGGAGGGGATGCAAGCCCTGCAAGCCATCAAAGATGTCATAAAATCTATGAGGTTGCCGCCCGTACCCATCGTGATGTTCAGTTACTCCAATCGGGAGGCCGACGTCAGGGATTGCTACGCCGAGGGGGCCAACGCCTATATGGTCAAGTCGTCCGACTACCAGGATTGGGCGGATTATTTTATTAATTTACGAGAGTTCTGGCTGGAAACGGTAAGTCTGCCGCAACGGTTCTGAAATCAGGGATGATCATTCGGTACGATAGCTTGCGCGGGTAATTCCATCATCGCTCAGCCTTTGTTGTGGATTGGGCCTTTATTGATTTTCCAAAACCAAAATCTCTTTATGAAAAATGCGATACGCCAGGTCGGAAAGCGGCTGTTCAACCCCTATGCATTTAGCCTTTTAGCACTTTTTTCCGTCGTCTTATTAGCGGAGGGCTGTGCTTCCAGCAATACTTCCGATAACAAATCAGCTACCAAAACTAATGAAAAACCGCTCGTAGTCTTCGTGGCGGGCGATCACGAGTACAGTGGGGAAGGTACTCTACCGATCCTGGCGGCGGAACTGGAGAAAAACTACGGAATCCGCGCCAAAGTCATTAAGTCCTTCCCTAATCAAAACAGCGAAGAGAACATTCCCGGCTTAGAGGCCCTGCGCGAAGCCGACTTAGCGGTTTTCTTCCTGCGGTGGCGGCGGCTGCCTAAGGACCAGGTGGCCTACATGGACGAGTACCTCAAATCCGGCAAACCCGTGATGGGTTTCCGTACCAGTTCCCACGCCTTCAACTACCCTAAGGGCCACGAACTGGAAGCCTGGAATGCCTTCGGTGAGCGTGCCTTCGGATCTCCTCCAGGCTGGGGCGGGGCGGCCAAGCACTCGCACTATGGCCACGAAAGTACCACCGACGTACGGATCGTGCCGGAAGCCGCGAAGCACCCGATTCTGACTGGCGTCGATCCCGAATTCCATGTCGCCTCCTGGCTGTATAAAGTACTACCTGATTTTCCGAGCAAAGGAGCAGAGTGGCTGCTAATGGGAAAGTCTGTGAACCCCAACTCTACCCCCGCCATCGACCAGCCCGTTGCCTGGACCTGGAAAAACCCGGAGGGCGCACGCGTCTTCTTTACGACAATCGGTCATCCTGAAGATTTCCGGGTTGAAGCATTTCAGCGGTTGGTTGTCAATGCTATTCACTGGGAACTGGGCATGCCCGTACCCAAGACCTGGAAAGGTAAAATGGACATTAATGTGCCGTACCGGGGGATTGTGAATTAGCGTATGCGTTTCTACGAACCCCAAATGCATCAAAAGAGAGAGGATGCGCCCTAGCTATTCAAAAATCAACTAACTAATTGAGTAATTTTAGCTACATGGCAGGGCGTATTCTTATCAGTTGTCTCTGATAAATGTATCTTTTGGAGGAGGAATGATTTTTTTTGGTTTAAATAACTAGTCATCAGCTATTTATTTATCTCTGTGAAAGTTTGGGAAACCCAATTTTTACGGAGAACCCTAAAAAATCATCTTGTGAAGAAAATCTTATCAATTGATGGCGGCGGCATTCGGGGCATCGTTCCCGGTCAAGTACTTGCTGCTTTGGAAAGCAAAATCCAGCAGCGCACCCAAAACCCCCAAGCTCGGCTGGCTGACTATTTCGACTTCTTCGCTGGTACCAGTACGGGCGGCATCCTGGCTTGCATCTACCTTTGCCCAGCGGCCGGCGATCCGACCAAAGCGCGGTTTTCCGCCGAAGAAGCCGTGGCTCTCTACCTGGAGTACGGCGACGATATTTTTGATGTGTCGTTCTGGCACCGCATCCGAACTCAGGATGGTATCTCGGATGAGAAGTACGACGCCGCTGAACTGGAAAAGCGTCTGAAGCAGTACCTCGGCGACATAAAACTAAGTCAATTACTGAAGCCCTGCCTGATTACAGCCTACGACATCGAGAAGCGCGTAGAATTCTTTTTCACGCAGCACGACGCCATTCTGCGGGGCAAGGGGTATGACTTCTTGGTCAGGGACGTGGCGCGGGCCACGTCGGCGGCTCCCACTTATTTTGAAGCAGCCCGTGTAAAAGCTCTCGACGGAAAATCTTACCCGCTCATCGACGGAGGGCTTTTTATGAATAATCCCGCCCTGGGCGCATATTCGGAGGTGCGCAACGGTCAGGAAAACCCCACTACCGAGGATATGTTCATTGTGTCGTTGGGGACTGGTTCCAGCAATCGCTCTTATAAGTACGATAAAGCCAAGAACTGGGGGGCAATTGGATGGGTAAAGCCTATTATAAGCATTATGATGTCAGGCGCTTCGGCTACTACCGATTATCATTTGGACAAGATTTTCTCAGCGGCGGGCCGTCGTAACCAATACATACGGATTCAAACCGACAATATGGGGAACGCCAGTTCCGACATCGACGACGCTTCGGACGAAAACCTCCGGGCACTCAGCGAATTGGGAGTTGCCACGGCCCAACGCCACGACGCCGACTTGGAGCGAATCGCCGATATTCTGCTGGACGCTGATCCTGATCCGGTCAGATTCGCCTGAACGCAGGCATCACAAGGCGTGGGAAAAATCAAAGGAGTTGGACTTTTCCGATAAATTCAAACATATTTTTGACTTTTTCTGTCAAAGATTTCATCCTTTTGCCTACCTTTCTTAAATTAGTCGTCCCGCCGAAGTGATTCGGCGGGAATGGTTTTTGTCCCTCTGTTGCTATCCCCTCAAAAACCAAATCTCTTGCCTTGGATTTTTTCATTTTTTTTGAAAAAGTCAAATGTGCTTTTGGAAAAAACAGCACGAATCACTCAACTCACTCTTTATGAAAATAGTGATCCCCTATTTTTTAGCCGTTGTGTTACTTGCGGGCTGCACCGCTGAAAGCAAGGAAGACTCCGCCAAGCGCTCAGCCTCGAGTACTGTGCAGGAACTGCCCGTGCTGCGGCTTAAAGAACAAACCACCGACCTTCAGCGTGAATATGTCGGGCAAATCAATGCTAACCGCAACGTCGAGATCTACGCGCGGGTTAAAGGTTATCTCGAGCAAATTTATGTGGACGAGGGCGAAAGCGTCAAGAAAGGGCAGACGCTGTTTCGAATCAACGACGAGGAGTACAAAGTAGAAAGTGCCAAGGCCAAGGCCATGAAACAGAGTGCCATCGCCGAAGCCAAAGCCGCCGAGCTGGAAGTGAGCCGCCTGAAACTGCTGGTGGACAAGAAAATCATTTCCAATATCGAATGGGAAGTGGCGGAGGCCAATCTGCTGGCCGCCCGCGCCCAAATCGAGCAGGCGAACGCCGCGCAGACCAACGCCGACATTCACCTGGCCCGCACCCGCATTCGCGCCCCTTTTAGCGGAGCCATCAACCGAATACCCTACAAACCGGGCAGTTTGATCGACGAAGGTACCCAACTCACCACGCTGTCGGACACCCGGAATGTCTATGTCTATTTCAAGGTTTCGGAAAACGAATACCTCGAATTCATCAAGGCCCAGCGCGATAATCTTGGCGGCAACGGCGGCGTGGTGCGCCTGGAACTGGCCGACGGCTCGCTCTTTCCCGAAAAAGGCCAAATCCAGACCATGGAGGGCGAATTTGACGCCAGTACGGGTTCCATCGCTTTCCGGGCGCAGTTTCCCAACCCCAAAGGATTGCTGAAACACGGGTCGTCGGGCAACATCCTGCTCACCAATACAGTGAGCGATGCCATCCTGGTACCGCAAAAAGCCGTGTTCGAGATTCAGGACAAGAGCTACGTTTACGTTGTGGACAGCGCCAATCATGTGAATATGAAAAGCTTCGTACCCAAATCTCGCTTTGATGATTATTACGTAGTGCGCTCCGGCCTGCAACCCGGCGATCGCATTGTCTATGAGGGCATTCAGTCTTTGAAGGATGGTGTAAAGATTAAGCCGAAAGTGGCCAGGCTGGAATGACGCCTGATGTTGGACACTGGATATTGGACGCTGGATTTCTGATTCTCCAATATTCAAAGTCCAAAGTCCAAAGTCCAATATCTAGAACTTAATATCCAACACCCCCCGCATGTTCGACATTTTCATTAAGCGGCCCGTCTTGTCGCTGGTCATCTCCTTGATATTCCTCCTGTTGGGTGGCCTGGCTCTCATTGGCCTTCCCATCACTCAATTTCCCGAAATCGTGCCACCGTCCGTAACGGTGACGACCAACTACGTGGGAGCCAACGCCGAGGTATGTACCAAAGCCGTGGCTACGCCGCTCGAGCGGGCTATCAACGGTGTGCCAGGCATGACCTACATGACGTCGGTGTCCACCAACAGCGGGATGACGCTTATCACAGTATTCTTCCAGGTCGGAACTGATCCTGATTTGGCGGCGGTCAATGTGCAGAATCGGGTACAGGCGGTTATCGACGAACTACCCGAAGAAGTCATTAAAGCGGGCGTGATCACCGAAAAGGAGGTAAACTCTATGTTGCTGTACCTAGACGTGTATAGTACCGATTCCACCGTGGGTGAAAAATTCGTCTACAACTTCGCCGATATTAACGTGTTGGCTGAGTTAAAGCGCATCGACGGTGTGGGCTTCGCCGAGATCATGGGCCACCGAGACTACTCTATGCGGGTATGGCTGAAGCCCGAGCGGATGGTCAGCTACAAAGTATCTACCGACGAGGTAATCGGGGCCATTCGCGCCCAGAACGTAGAAGCTGCACCGGGCAAATCGGGCGTTGGGTCGGGCAAGATTGCGCCACCCTTGCAGTACGTGCTGCGCTACACGGGAAAGATGTTCGAGCCGGAGCAGTACGAAAACATCGTCATTCGGGCCGAAAATGACGGTTCCGTCCTGAAACTAAAAGACGTGGCCGACGTCGAGTTCGGCTCGCTGGATTACGACATGGCCTCCAAGTCCGACGGTCGGCCTTCGGCGTCCATCATGCTCAAGCAGCGCCCCGGCTCCAACGCCCGCGAGGTGATCGCCAACGTGAAAAAGCGCGTGGCCGAATTGGAGGAAGAAACCTTTCCGCCCGGCATGACCTACACCGTTTCTTACGACGTATCGCGCTTTCTGGATGCCTCGATCAGCGAGGTCGTCAAAACGCTGTTCGAGGCCTTTTTGCTGGTTTTTCTCATCGTTTATCTGTTTTTGCAGGATTTCCGCTCCACGCTTATTCCTGCTTTGGCCGTGCCAGTGGCCCTCATCGGTACTTTCACCTTCATGCACTTGCTGGGTTTCTCCATCAACCTGTTGACGCTCTTCGCTCTGGTACTTGCCATCGGGATTGTGGTGGACAACGCCATCGTGGTGGTGGAGGCCGTTCACGCCAAGATGGCTGAAAAGCACATGGGCGCACGCGAGGCAACTTTTGCGGCGATGAAGGAAATTAGCGGCGCCATCGTGGCCATCACGCTGGTGATGTCGGCAGTGTTTGTCCCCGTAGCGTTCATGTCGGGCCCAGTGGGCGTTTTTTATCGCCAGTTTTCGCTGACGCTTGCTATCTCCATTGTCATTTCGGGCATCAATGCCCTCACGCTGACACCCGCCCTTTGCGCTATTATGCTCAAAGACACCCACGGCGAGAAGAAGAAAAACCTGTTGGATAAATTCTTCGCCGGCTTTAACCGCGGATATGATGCCGTTGCCAACCGCTACCGTGGGTTAATCGGGGCTATCGCGGGTCGCCGGGTCGTTACCATCGGCCTTTTGTTGGCTTTCATCGCGGGTACCTGGGGCATCAGTACAGTTTTGCCCTCAGGTTTCATTCCCACGGAGGATCAGGGGGTACTTTACGTAAACGTCACGACGCCTGCCGGAGCCACTATTGAGCGTACTGAGGCCGTGCTGGACGCCGTGCAGGAAGCCGCCGCCCGCATCGAGGAAGTCGAGTCGGTTTCGACGCTGTCGGGATACAGTCTGCTGACCGAGTCCGACGGGGCCTCCTACGGCATGGGTATGATTAACCTGAAACCATGGGACGAGCGCAGCCTGTCGGTGGACGGACTCATCGAACGGATGAAAGAAGAAACCAAGAGCATTTACGACGCCAACATCGAGTTTTTCCCGCCGCCCGCCGTGCCGGGTTTCGGCAATTCCAGCGGCTTCGAGCTGCGACTGCTTGACAAAACGGGCAGCGGCAATTTTCAGCAAACTGCCGAAGTAGCCAACGAATTCATCGAGAACTTGCAGGAGGCCCCGGCCATCAATGGTGCCTTTACCAACTTCGACGCCAGTTTTCCGCAGTACCTTATCCACGTGGATCAGGATGTCGCAGCCAAGAAGGGCGTGACCGTAGAGGGCGCCATGGGTACTTTACAAACGTTGATAGGCAGCTACTACACCTCCAATTTCATCCGCTTCGGGCAGATGTACAAAGTCATGGTGCAGGCCCACCCGCGCTACCGTACCGATCCGGAGGACATTCTGAATATGTTCGTCAAGAACGATCAGGGCGAGATGGTATCCTACTCTACATTTATCCGTCTCGAGCGGGTGTATGGCCCCGAGCAGTTGACGCGCTACAATATGTTTACGTCCGCCATGATCAGCGGCGAGCCTTCGCCCGGTTTTAGTAGCGGAGATGCCATTCGAGCGGTAGAGGAAATTGCGGCCAAAACGCTGCCCAAGGGCTTTTCCTACGAATGGTCGGGCATGACGCGGGAGGAAATAGCTTCGGGCGATCAGGCCATTTACATCTTCATAGTGTGTCTGATCTTCGTTTATCTGCTGCTGGCTGCCCAATACGAGAGTTTCTTGCTACCGCTGCCAGTCTTACTGTCCCTCCCTACGGGAATTTTCGGGGCCTTCTTATGCTTGAAACTACTCGGACTGGAAAACAACATCTATGCCCAGGTATCGCTCGTCATGCTCATTGGTCTGTTGGGTAAAAATGCCATTCTGATCGTGGAATACGCCATCCTGCGTCAGAAAGAAGGCTTATCGGTGCTTGCCGCCGTACAGGAAGGCGCCACCGAACGACTACGGCCCATCCTGATGACGTCCTTTGCTTTCATCGCGGGCCTCATCCCCTTGACTATCGCCACCGGGGCAGGAGCTTTGGGCAACCGCTCTATCGGCACAGCAGCGGCGGGTGGCATGTTTGTCGGAACGCTGTTCGGAGTGATTTTGATTCCCGGCCTGTACTTCCTTTTTGCCAGTATGGGGGAGAAGAAGCAAAAGCCCGAACCTGTTACGGAGATAGTGGAGGAGGCTCCGGCGGAGAGCTTTAGTTAGTTGACAGTTGACAGTTGACAGTTGACAGTTGAAAATTATTAAAAGTATAATGTCTCTATCCACTAAGTTTTTGTCTAAAAAATCACCCATAGTCATCCTTCTACTGTCACTCTACGGCTGCAAGCTGATGACGCCGCTGCCACAGAGAACGACTCTACAAACGCCCCGTACTTTTCTGGAAAGACTGGATAGCGCGAGTATCGGTGGCATGAAGGTCAACGCATTTTTTACCGACACCAACCTGGTGGCCCTGATCGACACTGCCCTGCAACGGAACCAGGACATCGCAATGGCCTTGCAACGCATCGAAATCGCGCGGGCTAGTTTGTGGGATCGTGAGGCAGCGCTATTACCCAGCGTGAGCGCTGAGGCATCAGGCGGCATCAGGCGTTACGGAGACTACACGCAGGAGGGTGTGGGTAACTACGACACTAATTTTTCGGACAACATCAATCCGAACCAGCGCATGACCAACCCCCTACCCGAGTACTTTCTGGGTGCAAGAAGTACGTGGGAGGCCGACATTTGGGGGAAGCTTCGCACCCGCCGCCGGGCCGCACTGTTGCGCTTCCAGGCTTCGGAAAAAGCCCGCCAGCTTGTCGTGACGAATATCGTAGCCGAAATCGCCCAACTGTACTATGAATTGTTGACGCTGGACAATCAATTGGAAATTATCGAGCGCAATAGGCTTTTACAAAAAGAGGCAGTAGAAACCATTGTCATCCAGAAGCAGGCGGGCCGCGCTAACGAACTGGCGGTGCGGCAGTTTACGGCCCAGCTTTTCAATACTCAGACGCGAGCCATTCGCATCGAGCAACAGATCATGGAGGACGAAAACCGTATCAATCTGCTGATGGGACGTTTTACACAACCCATCACGCGCGGTGAACCCATTCTGGAACAGGAACTACCCACTCGTATTGGCGTGGGCGTTCCGGCCCAGATGTTACGTCGCCGTCCTGACATCCAGCAAGCCGAGTTGGAACTTCGTGCCTACGAAGCAGACTTGCAGACCGCCCGTTTGGCATTTTTGCCCTCGCTCAACATTACGCCGTACGTGGGTTTCAACGCGTTCCGCAGTGCTGTCCTATTTAATCCGGCTTCCATTGCTTTTGGCTTGGTCGGCGGTCTGACGGCACCCATTATCAACCGTAAGCCGCTCAAAGCGGGTCAACGCCGGGCGCAGGCGCAGGCTACTGAAGCCTTGTATAATTACAACAAAACAGTACTGACAGCTTATCAGGAAACGGCGATCAACCTGCGGACGCTGGACAATATGCAGAAGATTGCCTTACTAAAGGAGATAGAAACCACGGCTTTGCAACAGGGCGTGTCCATTTCCAATGACCTTTTTCTGGCAGGCTATGCTACTTACCTGGAAGTGATTACGGCGCAACGTTCGGTACTTGAGGCGGAATTGGAACGTACCACCATTCAACAGCAGCGGTTTCAGGCGTTGGTAAGTTTGTACAGAGCGTTGGGCGGCGGTTGGGAGTGAGGAGGGGGGCAGGCGAGCGAGCGCATCGCCTGCTTCACAAAGGAAGGAAGTTGCAGAGAGGGTGGGCGGTTTTTGGGTAAATGGTCGCGTTTGGCTTTCTTTGAGAAATCTGCTTCTCAGAATACAGACAAAGTACCCATGAAAATCGACGCCCACCAGCACTTCTGGATTTTTGACCCCGTCCGTGATTCCTGGATCGACGACCAAATGCAGACCATCCGCCGCGACTTCCTGCCCGAAGATTTGAAGCCGATTCTGGAACAAAATCAAATAAATGGCTGCGTAGCTGTGCAGGCCGCTCAGGACGATGCAGAAACGGAATTCCTACTGAAGCTGGCCGAGGAGAACGACTTCATCAAAGGCGTCGTTGGCTGGATCGACCTACAAGTCGATGACCTGGCAGCCCGGCTAGACAACTACCAGGAACGTGAACTACTCAAAGGCTTTCGGCACGTTTTGCAAGGGGAAACGGAGGAATTCATGCTGCGCCCGGCCTTCGTGCGCGGTGTCAAAATGTTGCACCACTACGGCTACACGTACGATATACTGATCTTCCCCAATCACCTCCCGAACGCTGCCAGGCTCGTGGCGCAGTGTTCGGGCCAACGCTTCGTACTGGATCATTTGGCCAAGCCCTACATCAAAGTCAGGAAGATCGATGCCTGGAAAAAAGACCTGAACACCTTAGCCGCACACGAGAACGTCTCCTGCAAAATTTCGGGCATGGTCACCGAAGCCGACTACCAGGCCTGGACTTACGAGCAACTTCTCCCCTACCTCGACGCTGCCTTCGAAGCTTTTGGCCCCGATCGTCTTATGTTCGGTTCCGATTGGCCGGTCTGCCTCGTAGCGGGTAGTTATCAGGCAATAAAAGGAGTTGTAGAAAAATACACGGCAAGCTTTTCAGAAGAAGAGAAGGCAAAAATCTTCGGTCTGAACGCCTCGCTATTTTACAATTTATCATAATACGACTCCATTTTCCTACTCCCTATGAAAACTATTATTCTCAAAGAGCCTGGTGAGTTTCAAATAATTGAACGAGCAGAACCAGAAGCCGCCGGATATGGCGAGGCCATCATAAAAATCAAGAAAATCGGTATTTGTGGTACCGACTACCACGCATACAGGGGCAATCAGCCCTTTTTCTCCTACCCGCGCGTGCTTGGGCATGAGCTTGGGGCAGAAGTCGTCGCACTCGGCGATAATCAGGTCGATGCTACCCTGAAAATTGGCGACCGCGTATCAGTAGAACCCTACCTGAATTGCAACGAGTGCCAGGCTTGCCGAAGTGGTCATTACAACTGCTGCGAGCGCCTCCAGGTGCTGGGTGTTCATACCGATGGCGGCATGACGGAATACCTCAAAGTACCAGCCCAAAAGCTATACAAGTCCGAAGTACTTTCTTTTGACCAACTGGCCCTGGTCGAGACGCTGGGCATTGGTCTGCACGCTGCCAATCGGGCGAAAGTACAGCCCGAGGACAAAGTGTTAGTGATCGGTGCCGGGCCAATAGGCTTGTCAGTGGCGCAGTTTTGCAAATTGAGCGGGGCTACTGTGGGTGTGGCCGATATGACTGAAAGCCGACTCAACTTCATTAGTCGGCACGGGATTTCAGATCACAGTGTCGTAGTAAAAAAAGTATTGACCCCGGAGTACCTGCGTGAATTTTACAAGGGCGATCTGCCCACAGTAATCATCGATGCTACGGGCAATCGCAACTCGATGCTCAATGCTTTCAACCTCATCGCCCACGGCGGCAAAATCGTCTTCGTTGGCTTGTTTCAGGGAGAGGTCGAATTTAACGATCCCAACTTCCACAAGCGGGAGATGACGCTGCTAAGCAGCCGAAATTCGCTCCCATCTGATTTCAGCAAAATCATCTCTCTGATGGAAACCGGACAAATCGACACCGCACCCTGGATCTCCCACCGCACTGACTTTGATCGTCTTCCCAAAGATTTTGCGACATTCATGGAGCCTGACCAGGAATTGATCAAAGCGATTGTGGAAGTGTAGAACTTGAATAGTGGCAATAAGGCGCTCATTCACAGTTTCGCCGAAAGCAATAACTTATTGAGATACTCACCATTCTTGACGCACCTATACTAAAACAGCGTGCCCAAATCCAGGCAAGCCGAAGACACTCCTTATTGGCCCACTTAACTTAAAGCCACTTCTCTTGTTGAGATAGTGGCTTTTTATCAGACCAATAACTCAGGAACAAGCCCATTTCTTAGACCTTCCTCGCCTGATTCTGATACTCCTCAGTGATCTGCCCAGCACGTTCTTTGAATAATTCATATAATTTGTGGTTCTTTATATTCGTAGTCCGTATCGACACTTAGACCCATGCCTACCAGAATTTTTGCCCTTTTCCTTATTGCTGTTGTCGCTTTTTCCTGCCGACCCGACCTACCGGAGGACGTCAGTGCAGCGATGGAGTTGGTGCCTGAGGAATTGGATTATAACATGCATGTAAAGCCGATTCTGTCGGATAAGTGCTTCGCCTGCCACGGTCCTGACATGGCTAAGCAGAAGGCAGGACTTCGCTTGGACTTGGCCGTGAATGCCTACGATGAACTACCCGAGTCGCCCGGCAAGGTAGCCATCGATCCAGGTAGCTTACGAAATAGCGAGGTCTTCCGCCGCATCGTCGCTACCGATCCCGACGTGATGATGCCCACCCCGGAATCGCACCTGAGTCTGACAGCTTATGAGAAGGCTGTCCTCATCAAATGGATTGACGAAGGAGCCGAGTACAAGCCACATTGGGCGTTCGAAAAGCCCGTTATGCCCAACATCCCGACGATAGAACACAAGGATTGGGTTAAAAACCCGATCGACAACTTCGTAGCCTACCGCCTGGAAGAGAAAAAAATGGCTCCGGCGAAGGAAGCTGACAAGGAAACCCTCATCCGCCGTGTGACTTTCGATATTACGGGCTTACCACCTACACTGGCCGAAATCGACGCTTTCAAAAAAGATAAAAGTCCCAAAGCCTATGAAAAATTGGTAGATCGGCTTCTCAAGTCTCCTCATTACGGCGAGCGTATGGCCGCCGACTGGCTGGATTTGGCCCGCTTCGCCGACTCCCACGGCTATACCGTGGATCGGCTGCGCGATATGTCGCCCTACCGCGATTGGGTCATTAAGGCCCTCAACGAAAATCAGCCTTACGACCAGTTTATTCAGTGGCAATTGGCTGGTGATTTGATGAAAAATCCGAAAGGCGGCCCGCCGACGAAAGAGATGCGCATCGCCACGGCTTTCAACCGCAACCATCAGCAGAACCTGGAAGGCGGCATCATTGAGGAAGAATTTCAAACGGAATACGTGCTGGATCGTACCAATACCTTCGGCGACGCCTTTATCGGTCTGTCGGTAGGTTGCGCCAAGTGCCACGATCACAAGTACGACCCTATTTCGCAGAAAAATTACTACCAGCTATCCAGCTTTTTTAAGAACGTGGATGAAGCCGGGCAAATCTCCTGGGACGACGCCATGCCTTCCCCCACGATGCTGCTACCCACGCCGGAGCAGGATTCGGTTTTGTCTTTTATGCAAAAGAAGGTCAGGCAGGAAACGAACCAGATGACGGCCGCGCAAAAGCAGGGAGAGGGAGATTTTGAAAATTGGCTGAAATCGAAAGCGTACGCGAGTTTGAAAAACCAAAATTTTCCTAAGGTGGGATTGCTGGCAAAATTCAGCTTCGACAAAAATTCTCTGAAAAACGAGGTGAATCCAAAGCAGCTGTCTTACACGACGCTGCAGGGCAACAACAAGCAGAAGGAAAAATTCGTGGAAGGCCATGATGGACCGGGTATTGAGTTAGATGGCGATGCCTGGCTGGATCTGGATCGGGTGGGCATTTTCAGCAAGTCGGAGCCATTCAGTGTGGGTATGTGGGTCAAAGTACCCCAAGCAATGAAGGAAGGGGTGATTTTTCATAAAAGCCTGGCCGAACGCCTGTACAATTTTCGGGGCTACCACGTCTATTTGAAAAACAACAAGCTGGAAATGAGCATGGCGCATGTCGCTCCGTCCAACGCTATTACGAAAACCAGCCGTGAGGATGTACCGCGTAATAAATGGATTCAGCTCACGATGACCTACGACGGAACTTCCAGGGCCGCAGGTTTGAGGTTGTATCTCGATGGCGATCAAATGCCAATGCTGGTTACGAAAGATCAGCTGGTCAAATCAATTCTCTTCGACACTACCCGCGTGAAACCCCAGCCCGGTCTGCAAATTGGTGGCTGGTGGCGGGGGTATGGTTTTGAAAACGGGCAGGTGGATGATATTGTGGTCTATAACCGAACCCTGATGCCTTACGAAGTCTTAATTTTGGGAGACAAGAAGAATTGGGAAGCAGTCGCTGCCAAAGCCCCCGACCAACTTACAGCGGAGGATAAGGCGACGCTGCGGGAGTACTATTTCTCTGCCGTTCACGCGCCGACGCTCGCCGCCCGCAAAGCATTGGTACAAACCCGAATGATTCTCGCCGACAGCACTGAAAAGGTGCAGGAATTGATGATTATGCAGGAGACGTCCAAGCC
>NZ_JBGSXF010000279.1:0-2157 GCF_041751555.1 Persicitalea sp.
ACTGAGCCAACAGCCCATTCAGTTTGCGACGGTGATGATCGGAAATAAAGAAACGGGCGAAGCCGTCACCGGAACGACCACGGGCGAAGATGGCAAATTCAGCATCGCCACCAGCGCACAGGACTTTTTCGTAGAAGTCACCTTCATCGGCTACGAGTCGCTGAGCAAGCGGGATCTCCGCATTGTGGACGGGAAGGTCAACTTAGGGGTCATTCAGTTGGTTGAAGACAGCAAAGTTCTTGATGAGGTTCTGGTTAGGGGCGAAAGGTCGAGGACGGAATTTAAGCTAGACAAGCGGGTGTTTAACGTGGGCCAAGACTTGGTTAGCGCCGGAGCCAGCGCCCTGGAAGTACTGAATAACGTACCCTCAGTCAGGGTAAGTATCGAAGGGCAGATTAGCCTCCGGGGAAGCGCCGGGGTGCAAATTTTGATCGACGGCAAGCCATCGGTCATGGCCGATCAGCAGAGCAATGCCCTGGGTACGATCACTGCCGACATGATCGAAAGCGTCGAGGTCATCACCAATCCGTCGGCCAAGTACGCCGCCGAGGGCACTTCCGGCATTCTGAACATCATCCTGAAAAAGGAAGAAAAGAAGGGAATGAACGGCTCTGTTACGCTGAATACGGGCATCCCGGACAACCATAGTTTAGGATTTAGCTTGAACCGACGTACCGAAAAGTTCAACCTCTTCACCCAACTGGGTGTGGGTACCCGGTCGCTTCCTCAGTATGGCGAGTCCATCAACCGGGATCTCGTCAACAACACTACGGTCAGCAGCATTGGCACCGAGTACCGCAACGAGACTTTCTACAACGTCATCCTCGGCACGGATTACCACATCAATCCGCTGAATGTCATCACGCTTTCCGGCAACTTTGCCTATGAAGTGGAGAAGCAGCCTTCTCGCTACGATTTCAGTTTCTTCGATAGCACCAATACCCTGGCATCAAAATGGAACCGCCAGGAAACGACCACAGCGACCAATCCGAAGTGGCAGTATGAGCTGCAGTACGAAAAGAAGTTCGAGGATAATGAAGACCACGTCTTGCTATTCAGTGCCATCGGTAGTTTTTTTGGCAAAGATCAATCGTCCGAGTTTATCAATACCCCGGTGTTGGGCGATAATTTTAATAACGACCAACGAACTGACACAAAATTCCTTCAGGCTGATAACACCTTTAAGCTTGACTACACCGATCCAATTACCGAGCAAATCACAATAGAAACGGGTGCGCAGTACCTCATTAACGACGTCGGTAACGACTTTTCGGTCCAAAACCTGGTAGATGGCACCTGGACAACCATCGACGCGCTGACCAATAACTTCAAGTATAACCAGAAAGTACTGGGTGTGTACGGAACGGGTTCATACGAGGGCAAAAAGTGGGGAGCCAAACTGGGACTGAGAGTGGAAAATACGGATTTGAGCACGCTACTTGTTAACACTAACGAAACCAACAATCTCAACTTCACTAACCTATTTCCCACAGTTCATAGCTCTTACAAGTTGACCGATAAGGTATCGGTGCAGGCAGGGTATTCCCGGCGCATTTATCGGCCCCGGCTTTGGGACTTGAACCCGTTCTTTAACATCAGGAACAACTACAACATCCGCGTCGGCAACCCGGATTTGCTGCCTGAGTTTACTGATTCGTTCGAGATTACCAGCATTTATAATCTTTCAAAAGCCTCGATCAACGCCAGCATTTACCATCGCTATACAAACGCCGTGATCGAACGGGTATCGACCTTCGAGAACAACGTCAATACGACCCGCCCCATGAACATCGGTACGAACCGAACGACGGGTCTTGAATTGAATGGTGATTACAGTCCGAACCAATGGCTCAAACTTAACGGTGATTTCAACCTCAACTATTTTGTGCGAGAAGGCGAATTTCAGCAGCAGTCTTTCGATTTCAGCGGCGACCAGTGGTCTTCGCGACTAACTTCCAAAATCAAACTACCTGCCGATTTCGATCTTGAACTAGTAGGTAACTACCAGTCCGGCTACCGCACAGTGCAGAGTCGGGTTTCCGGCTACGCTTTCGCAGACCTCGGCTTGCGGAAAAAGCTGAAAGGCGGTAAAGCCGTAATCAATCTGGGCGTGCGCGACATATTCGCGTCCCGCATCCAGGAAAGTGTGATCGAGCG
>NZ_JBGSXF010000280.1:0-17072 GCF_041751555.1 Persicitalea sp.
CGACTTTGCCGTCATTGCCGGAGCCTTGCCCTTGCTCCGGGACGTATTTGGGCTCACTGCCTGGTGGGAAGGCTTCCTGACGGGTACCCTGGCGCTGGGCTGTATGGTAGGCTGTGTCATGGCGGGCCGACTCGCCGACCGCTACGGTCGCCGACCCGCCCTGATGGTCGCGGCAGGAATTTTCGCGGTTTCGTCCATCGCGATGGCTATTTCCAACGGACTCACCACCTTCATGGTCGCTCGCTTCGTGGCGGGTATTGGGGTGGGCATGGCGTCCATGCTGAGTCCGCTGTATATCGCCGAGGTATCACCCGCTGAGATTCGGGGGCGCAACGTGGCGATCAATCAGCTCACCATTGTTATTGGTATTCTCATTACCAACCTCATCAATTACGGCCTCGCCGACAATGGGCCGGACGCCTGGCGGTTGATGTTCGGGTTGGGGGCTGTGCCGTCAGTTTTATTTTTTATTGGCGTGATTTGGTTGCCCGAAAGCCCTCGCTGGCTCATTTTACAGGGAAAAATCCAGCATGGTACCGCCATTCTGGAACGCATCGGAGGGCACGCCTTTGCCGAAAGTACCGTGGCGAACGTCGATGCGGCGGCTACGGATAAATCGAAAGTAGTACTGGCCGATTTGTTCAAACCCGGCATTCGGGCCGCCGTATTCGTAGGCATCGGGCTGGCCGTTTTTCAGCAGTTGTGCGGAATCAATGTCGTCTTCAACTACACCTCCACCATTTTCGAAACCGTCGGGGCCAACCTGGATCGCCAATTGTTCGAGACGGTTGCCATTGGTGTTGTCAATTTGGTGTTTACAGTCGTAGCCATGTGGCAGGTCGATAAGTTGGGGCGTAAACCGCTCATGCTCTTCGGGGCGGGCGGGCTGACGATTCTTTACGTCATTATCGCGCTGCTATTGCAGAACGGTGCTTCGGCCGGAATGCTGTCCATCTTTGTGCTGCTGGCGATTGCCACTTACGCTACCTCGCTGGCCCCGGTCACCTGGGTGCTGATTTCCGAAATTTTCCCCAACCGGGTGCGGGGGCTGGCTTCTTCGGTGGCGATTCTTTCACTGTGGGGGGCCTACTTTATACTGGTATTTACCTTCCCCATTCTGGCCGAAACGCTGGGTACCTACGGTCCTTTCTGGATGTACGCCGTAATATGTCTGATCGGGTTTTTCTTCGTGCTTAGCAAAGTTCGCGAAACGAAGGGCAAGACGTTGGAAGAAATGGAGGATGTGTTTATGCCGCATTGATAGCGTTGCCAAAATCCCAGAGGAATGAAAAGTTTTTAGCCGAGAAATTATTGACTTGTGTTGATTAACTGTAGTAACCTCATATTGAACCGTCCCGGACTACTGATTTGCATTAAATAATCGTGTAAATCCCGTAGGGATTTGGAAGAATGACCATTTTTGGTAGTCCCCGGATTGAAGACATAGCTACTAACCGTCGAGAACTGCTAATTCGGTCAGGCCTACGGCTTTTTATTTTTTGTTTGACATTAGATTTTCGCTCTTGAAAATGCGCTTACTATACATATCTATCATAATTCTCGCGCTGTCATCGCGCTCCCTCACCGCCCAAAACAAACTTTCGTTGGCGGGAGAATGGGATGTGGCCTTCGATACCAATCTGGATGGGGGCGCGCACCGATGGCTGAAAAATAAGTACCCCCACAAAATGCGGCTTCCCGGCACCACCGACGATGCCGGATTGGGTGATTCGCTTACCCTCAAACCATCGCTCGAGCGCGAGTCACTGTACCAACTAGCCCGCAAACACCGCTACGTGGGCACGGCCTGGTACCGGCGCAAAATCACGATTCCGGCCGATTGGCGGGGCAAGCAAATTAAATTGATGCTGGAACGGGTACTTTGGCAAAGTCGGGTGTACGTGGACGGTACGGCGGCCAGCACGCCGCAGCAGGAAAGCCTGACCACGCCCCACCGCTACGACCTGACGAATCTGTTGACTCCCGGCGAGCACACCATCCTGCTAAGAATCAACAACGAAGAGCAGTACGAAATCAGCCATAACAAACTGGCGCATGCTTATACCGACGGTACCCAAATCATCTGGAATGGCGCGATCGGTAAGATAGCCCTCACCGCCCACGACCCGGTTTATATCAGTCATTTGCATACCGAAACGAATACGACTGACGTAGTAGCGGTAGCGGTCGAATTACAGAATAAAAGCGGAAAACCCACCACCGGGATAATGCAACTCACGGCCCGCGTGAACGGAAAAGACCTGCCGGTAACTAAGCAAGCGGTGCGCCTCGATACCGGAAGGCAACTGGTCAATACGACCTACGATTTAGGGTCGAACAAACAACTTTGGGATGAGTTTTCGCCCACGCTCTACCGATTGACTGCCGAATTTGTGGCGGATGACGCCCAAAGCAAAAGTCAGTACGAAACTACATTTGGGCTGCGTCAACTGACCAACGAAGCGGGTTTGCTGCACCTCAACGGGCGGCGGCTGTTCCTGCGCGGGACACTGGAATGCGCTATTTTTCCGCTAACGGGCCATCCGCCAACCGGCCGTGCGGGTTGGGAAAAGGTATTCGGTACGGCGCGGCAATACGGAATGAATCACATCCGGTTTCATTCCTGGTGCCCGCCCGAAGCGGCTTTTGAGGTGGCTGACTCGCTGGGTTTTTATTTACAAATCGAAATGCCCCTGTGGAGTTTGCTGGTGGGCGAAGACCCCAAAGCCGACCAGTTTATCCGCGATGAAGCCGCCCGCATCAGCCGGGAATACGGCAACCACCCGTCGTTCTGTTTGTGGTCGATGGGCAACGAACTCGAAGGGCGCATCAGCTTCCTGACCGAGCTGATGACGAATCTTCAAAAAACCGACAAACGCCATTTGTACACCATGACCTCGTACTCGTTCCAGCCCCCACACGGTAGCTGGCCCGAACCCGCTGATGATTTTTTCATCACCCAAAGAACTAAGCTGGGCTGGGTGCGCGGACAAGGTTTTTTTAACGAACAATCGCCCACCTTCACCAACGACTACTCCGCTTCGCTGGTCGGGATGCCCGTCCCCGTCGTCACGCACGAGGTAGGCCAGTACGCCGTGTTTCCGAACATGGCCGAAATCAAAAAGTACACGGGGGTACTGGAACCCATCAGCCTGATTTCGATTCGGCACGATTTGGCGAAAAAAGGTCTGCTTCCTTTGGCTGAGAGTTATACCAAGGCCAGCGGAAAACTGGCGGCCATCCTCTATAAGGAGGAGTTGGAACGGGTTCTGCGCACCAAAGCGGCCAGCGGTATTCAACTGCTCGACCTGCACGATTTTCCCGGACAAGGCACGGCGGACATTGGCTTGCTGGACGCATTTTGGGACAGCAAAGGTATCCTGACCGCCGAGGAATTCCGGCAGTTTTGCTCACCTGTAGTACCATTGCTGCGCTTCCCGAAAGCGACCTACACGAACGCCGAGAACTTCGAAGCCACGGCGGAAGTCGCCAATTTCGGAGCGGTTCCTTTGACCGACATAACGCCCGAGTGGTCAATAACGGACGAAACCGGCAAGCAGCTTGCGGGCGGAAAACTCCCGAAAACCACCGTTCCCGTGGGCAACGGCTACGCGCTTGGCACCATCGATGCGAAACTAAGCGGCATCAAAACCGCCAAACAACTCACGCTGAAATTATCGCTGTCCGGCACGCCCTACCAAAACACCTGGCATGTGTGGGTCTATCCGGCCACTGTTCCCGATGTTTCGGCGGAGGTGGTATTCACGAAATCGACCGACGAAGCGATACAGGCCCTGGCGCAGGGTAAGAAAGTGTTGCTAAACCCCGACTACAAGGAGATGGTGGGTATGGAAGGTAAGTTCGTCCCGGTGTTTTGGAGTCCGGTGCATTTCCCGGCGCAGGCTATTACGATGGGTTTGCTTTGCGATCCGAAACATCCGGCTTTGCAAAATTTTCCGACCGATTTTCACACCGACTGGCAGTGGTGGGATTTGTGTACCAAATCGACCACGATGATTCTGCCGGACAACCGCTTGTCGCCGATCGTGCGGCAGATCGACAACTTCGCCAACAACCGCTATTTGGCTAGTATCGTGGAAGCGAAAGTCGGCGAAGGGCAACTGATTCTGTGCAGTTTCGACCTTAGTAGTGATTTGGAAACCCGGCCAGTGGCCCGGCAACTGCAGTACAGCTTGCTGAAGTACATGAATACTCAGGAATTCAAGCCCTCAGTCGCGTTATCGCCCGACGAAATCAAAGCACTTACGGCGAAAAGGAAAGAACAAGCCCTTAAAAACTAGTACCACCGATGAAACGCCCCTTCCACTTGTTTGCCATTTTGGCCACTATTGCCCTGACGGCTTCTCGCCCGCTTCCGCCCGAAGTTGCCAACCCCGCCACCTTTTTGGCGGACGTTAAAACGGAATTGACCAAACAATGGCCCAAAAATCGTTCGATTACCTTGGTCTTCCACGGACACAGCGTCCCGGCGGGGTACTTCAAGACACCGATTGTCAACACGTTAGCGGCCTATCCGCAGCAATTGCTGAAACGGCTCAAAGACAAGTACCCCTACGCGGTCATCAACGTGACGATCACCGCGGTTGGTGGAGAAAATTCCGAGCAGGGAGCCGCCCGTTTTCAGACCGAAGTGCTATCCCACAAACCCGACGTGCTGTTCATCGACTACGCCCTCAACGATCGCAAGATTGGGTTGGAAAAGGCCAAACAATCGTGGCAAGCCATGATCGAGCAAGCCCAGCAAGCGGGGATCAAAGTCATTCTGCTCACGCCTTCGCCGGATTTGAAAGTGGATATGGCGAACGCCGATAACATTTTGAACCAGCACGCTAACCAGATTCGGCAATTAGCCGATACCTATCAAACGGGTTTGGTCGATAGCTACAAAGCCTTCGACGGCCAGCGTCAACAAGGCGATTCGTTGGGCCGGTACATGGCGCAAAACAATCACCCGAATGAAATGGGGCATGTGTTGATTGTCGATGAGTTAGTGAAGTGGTTTTGAGTGTGTCAGTCTGAGCGTAGTCGAAGACAGTCAATACAGGCGGTCTTCGACTACGCTCAGACTGACATCAGGAGCAGATGAAATTTGAGTGAATAGCATCATAATATGGGTCGGCTACTAGAAACAAAATGGAAAAGCCTAGTTTGATTTTATTGATAACCATCGCCTGCTGGCTTCTTGGCTTACCAAGTGCGTTCGCTCAGGAAAAAATATCCTTAGCCGGAGAATGGCAGCTACAATTGGACCCCAACGACAAAGGGTTGATGGCAGATTGGTGGAAACCAAATCATAATTTTAACGATAGAGTAAAACTCCCCGGCTCCCTGACCACCAACGGTAAGGGCAACGCCGTAACGCTAGCTACGCCCTGGATGGGCGAAATTATCGACAGCAGCTATTTCTTCGCCGACCGCTACAGAAAGTATCGGCAAGACCCCATTAAAATACCTTTCTGGCTCAAACCCGACAAGTACTACGCTGGTCCGGCCTGGTACAAGCGCGAGATAGAATTGCCTGCCGACTGGGCCAAAAAACGCATTACGCTGAACCTGGAACGCTGCCACTGGAAAACGATGGTGTACGTAAACGGACAATTTTGCGGCACCCGTAATAGCCTGGTTGCACCGCATCAGTTCGACCTTAGCAAGCAGCTCAAACCCGGCAAAAACACGATCATTATCCGCGTCGATAATAGCTACATTGTTAACGTGGGCAACAACGCGCACAGCGTCGCCGACCACACCCAAACCAACTGGAACGGGCTGATTGGCGATTTGTCGTTTAACGTCGGAGAACTTACTTACCTCGAAGATGTGCAAATTCATCCGAAATTAAGTACCTCATCCATAGAGGTAGCCGTTTCGTTGCATCAGCCCCGGCGGCAATCGTTCAAGGGCAGTTTGATATTGCAGGCAAAGAGCAATACGGGCGAAATCACGACGTATCCTCAGTTGAAAGTACTGGTAAATTTTTCCGACGAAATCACCGAACAGACTGCTACCTACGCCATCCCCAATGCCCAACTTTGGGACGAATTTGCGCCCAATCTTTACGAACTAACCGCCCGGTTGGTGGATGAGCAAGGGCAGGAAGTGTCGGCCAAAAAGGTACCTTTCGGAATACGGGAAATTACGACCACGGGTACCCGGCTGGCAATCAACGGACGACCCATTTTTCTGAGGGGCGATGTGGATTGCGCGGCCTTTCCGCTGACAGGCTACCCGCCCACGACCGAAGGACCCTGGGAAAAGATCATGAAAACAGCCAAAGAATATGGCCTTAACCACCTGCGGTTTCACTCTTGGTGTCCGCCCGAAGCGGCTTTTGCGGTGGCTGACCGACTCGGGATGTACCTGCACATCGAGAGCCCCTTGTGGGCCAATCAGGTGAGTGGCGTGGGGACGGGCGGGGTGGTCGATGATTTTATTTACGACGAATCGGAACGGATCATTAAGCAGTATGGAAACCACCCGTCGTTTTGTTTGATGGCCTACGGTAACGAGCCGGGCGGGGCCAATCAAAACGATTTCCTGGGCCGTTGGGTAGATCATTTCAAGCAAAAGGACGCCCGAAGGCTGTACACGAGCGGCGCGGGTTGGCCCACGATTCCCGAAAACCAATTCCACGATGCCCCCAACGCCCGCATTCAACGCTGGGGCGAAGGGTTGAATAGCATCATCAATATAGGGATTCCAAGAACAGATTTCGATTGGCGCGACATCACTAAGAAAGCGGGTTCAATTCCTTACGTGAGCCACGAAATCGGGCAATGGTGCGCCTATCCGAATTTCAAGGAAATCCCGAAATATACGGGCGTGTTGAAGCCCACCAATTTTGAGATTTTTCGGGATATGCTGAACGAATCCGGGATGGGCGATCAGGCCAATGATTTTCTGAATTCTTCGGGACGGCTGCAAACGCTCTGCTACAAGGCGGATATCGAAGCCGCCCTGCGTACGCCCGGTTTTGCCGGATTCCAATTACTGGGTCTGCACGATTTTCCGGGACAGGGAACGGCGCTGGTGGGTGCGCTGGATGTATTTGGGGAATCCAAGGGCTACACCACGCCGGAAGAATACCGCACTTTTTCCAACCCGACGGTTCTGCTGGCGCGGATGGAAAAACTAATTTATCAAAACAACGAAACCGTGCAGGCCGCGCTGGAAATCGCGCATTTCGGGACCGAAGAACTCAAAAATCAAACCATCGACTGGCAATTGTTAAACACCGCCGGGAAAGTGGTGCAGCGCGGTAGCTTCACGAAGGATAAAATAGCGATCGACAATTGTCAAACTGTAGGCACAGCACAAATTCCGTTGTCAGGCTTCAAAAAGCCGGAGATGCTGACGTTAAAGGTAGCTTTTGAAGGTACAGAGCAAGCCGCTAACCCGGTCACCAACTCCTGGAATATCTGGGTATATCCAGCCAACGTAAATCCCGATGTGGCTGTGGGTAAAGCGGTGGTCACTAATTCGCTGACCTCAGAAGTGGTAAAACAACTCGAAAATGGGGCGAATGTGTTGCTTTTGCCTTACGGCCACGTGAAGCGCGGTAAAGGAGCCGAAGTTGCGATCGGGTTTTCGTCCATCTTTTGGAATACGTCGTACACCAACAATCAGCCACCGCACACGCTGGGCCTGGTTTGCGATCCGAAGCACCCGCTGTTTGCGACCTTCCCCACCGAAATGAGTAGCAACTACCAATGGCACGACATCGTGATGCATTCCCAAACCATTATCCTGAACGATTTTCAAAAAAGTCTGCGGCCGCTGATTCAACCCATCGACGACTGGTTCGAGAGCCGTCGCTTGTCGCTGGCCTTCGAGGCAAAGGTGGGCAGGGGCAAACTCATGGTGTGCAGCGTGGATTTGGATACGGATATTGACGATCGTCCTTCCGCGCGGCAGTTAAAATACAGCCTTTTGAACTACATGAACAGCAAAAAATTTAATCCGGTCGAGGAAGTGACGCTTGACAAAATCGAGCAATTATTTCAAAAGGAAAGTACGCTTGACCAATTAACAAAAAAGTAAGGGTCAGAAGAACCTAACCGATACGTCGGAAAGACCTAATACCTAACGACCTAATACGTAATACCCAAAAACATGACCTCAAACCAGCAAGTACGCGTCTGGGAAGAACCGATTACGATCCCCACTTACGGCGTAGGAGAACCCAATAAGAACCCGATGTTTCTCGAAAAACGAGTCTATCAGGGCAGTAGCGGCGTGGTATATCCCAACGCCGTGATCGAAAAGATTGACGACCACAAGGAAGACCAAACCTACCAGGCCGTTTACCTGGAAAATGAGTACCTGAAAATCATGATTCTGCCGGAATTGGGCGGACGGGTGCAGATGGCTTTCGACAAAGTCAAGAATCGGCATTTCGTTTACTACAATCAGGTCATCAAGCCCGCCCTTGTGGGCCTGACCGGACCGTGGATTTCGGGCGGCATCGAGTTCAACTGGCCGCAACACCACCGTCCTAGTACGTTTGAGCCCATCGACTTCACCACGGAAGAACACGAAGACGGCTCCAAAACGATTTGGGTGAGCGAAGTGGAGCGGATGTTCGGCACCAAGGGCATGGCGGGTTTCCGGCTGTATCCCGGAAAAGCGTATCTTGAAATTCAGGGTGTCCTCTACAACCGGACCGAAGTACCGCAAACGTTTTTGTGGTGGAGCAATCCGGCGGTGAAGGTCAACGATTATTATCAGTCGGTGTTCCCGCCTGATGTCCACGCCGTTTTCGACCACGGTCGGCGCGATGTTTCGGAATTTCCCATCGCAAAGGGTACGTATTACAAAGTCGATTACTCGCCCGGAACCGATATTTCGCGCTACAAGAATATTCCGGTGCCTACCTCGTACATGGCGGCGGAATCGAAGTATGATTTCGTGGGCGGTTACGAACACGACAGTCGTGGCGGCATTCTGCACGTGGCCAGTCACCATTTGTCGCCCGGCAAGAAGCAGTGGACCTGGGGCAAAGGCGAATTTGGCTACGCCTGGGACCGCAACCTGACCGACGAAGATGGGCCGTACATCGAACTAATGACGGGCGTTTTCACCGATAATCAGCCCGACTTCTCGTGGATTATGCCCAATGAGGAGCGCACGTTTGTCCAGTACTTCATGCCATACAGCGAAATCGGTTTGGTTAAAAACGCGACGAAGGAAGCAGCGGTCAATCTGGAAATTTCGGAGAAGGAAGTGGCGATAAGTGCTTATACTACGGCGGCTTATCCCGGCGTTATTGTCCGCCTGACCGACGGCGAACGCGTTGTTTTTGAGGAAAGCCTGGATTTGTCGCCGGAAAATCCTTTCCTGCATACTGTGTCCCATGCGGTGAGCCAACCGACTGCCATTCGGCTCAGCGTCACAACGGCTGAGGGCGTTGAATTGGTAGCCTACCAACCCGACGATACGAGTGTACAACCTGCCATTCCCGAACCCGCCATTGCGGCTAAGTCGCCCGCTGAGGTCGAGAACAACGAGCAACTATTCCTGACGGGGCACCACATCGAGCAGTATCGCCACGCCACCTATTCGCCCGTCGATTATTACGAAGAAGCCCTCCGCCGGGACCCGAAAGACAGCCGTTGCAACAACGCGCTGGGGCTTTGGTACTACAAGCACGGGCAATTCACCAAAGCGGAACCGTATTTTCAAACCGCCATCCTGACCCTGACCGCGCGCAATCCCAATCCCTACGACGGCGAAGCGTACTACAATCTGGGCCTATGTCTGACCAAATTAGCTCGTTACGATGAAGCCTTCGATGCCTTCTACAAAGCGACCTGGAATGCCGCCTGGCAAGACACCGCCTTCCTCGAACTGGCCCGCATCGCTACCCGCCGCAAAGACTACGCGCAGGCACTCGAACTGGTCGAGCGGTCGCTGGCGCGGAACTGGCACGGCCACTCAGCCCGGCATTTGAAAGTGGTTTTGCTCCGCAAAATTGGCCGGCCAGCCGAAGCGCAACGGCTCATCAACGACACGCTGGCGATCGATAAGTTCCATTTCGGCTGCTTGTTCGAGCGGCTGTTGGTCGAACAAGGCAAAGCCGAGACTTCGTGGGTGCCGTCGCAGTCTGGAAAAGTATCAGGAGGGGTTCAGTCTTCCGGATTCAAATCACATCAGAACTTAAAAAAACTTATGCGGGATTACATCCATAGTTATCTGGAATACGCGCTCGATTACAGTCGGGCCGGGTTATACCACGAAGCGGATTGCTTACTACTGCAATTGGTTGTATCCAAGCCAAAAATCTACTCAATTGTCTATTACTTCCTCGCGTTTTTTTACGATCGGCAGGGAGAATCAGACCGGAGCAACACTTATCTCAAAAAAGCCACGGAAGCCAGTCCAGACTTCGTTTTTCCCAACCGGCTCGATGAACTGATCGTGCTACAATGGGCCGCCGGGCAGGAAGGCTACAATCATGCCCGTACCTGGTATTACCTCGGCAACTTTTGGTACGGCAATCGGCAGTACTCGGAAGCTATTGATGCCTGGGAGCGTTCGACTAAGCTGGATGATACCTTCCCAACCGCATTCCGCAACCTGTCGCTGGCCTATCAGAATAAACTGCAGCGCTCGGAGGATGCCTTGAAAATGTTGGAAAAGGCTTTCGAACTCAACCCCACCGACGCGCGGGTGCTGATGGAACTGGATCAGTTGGACAAAAAAATGAACCACGCCCCCGCCGAGCGGCTGGCCCGTTTGGAAAAATACAGCGCCGCCACCGAACAGCGCGACGACCTGCACCTGGAGCGAATTACCCTCTGCAACCAGTTGGAACGATACCAAACCGCCCAAACTCTGCTGGCCGCGAGGCAGTTTCATCCGTGGGAGGGCGGCGAAGGCAAAGTGGTGAGGCAGCATCTGATCTGTCATATCGAACTGGCTAAGCAGGCACTCTTGGCCGATAAACCAGCCGAAGCCCTCGATCTGCTGACCGCCGCCGAAACTTACCCGCTCAATCTGGGCGAAGGCAAATTGTACGGCGTGCAGGAAAACGACATCTTTTACCTGAAAGGCCTGGCCCACGAAGCTTTGGCTGAAAATGACAACGCAGAGGTTTTTTTCCGACAAGCCACCGATGGTTTGGATGCGCCCGTGCAAGCCATTTTTTACAACGATCAACAGCCCGACAAACTTTTTTACCAGGGTTTAGGGTGGAGAAAGCTGCACCAAAATGAGCGGGCCGAAAAGCTATTCAGCAAGCTAATCGAGTACGGTGAGGCGCACCTGGACGACGAAATCAAGCTCGATTATTTTGCCGTATCACTGCCCGATATGCTGGTCTTCGATAATGACTTGAACGAACTCAACAAGATGCACTGCTATTATCTGATCGCTCTGGGCAATCTTGGCCTGGGCAATGGCCGCACTCCGCAAGCGGTGGCGTATTTCGACAAGGTTTTAGGCATGAATGTCAATCATCAGGGCGCGCTGATTCACCGAAACATGATTAATTTCCTACAGACTGAGGAAATGGCCGATTAAGCATAGGCATCGCCAACAAAATCTTAAAAAAATGAGACCTCTTTTGTGCGTATTGTATTTATTCTTTTTCGCGCTTTCGGCCTGCCAACCCATGGGGCAGCACCAGGCGAAAGCCAATGCATCGAGCGCCGGAGCGGATCGCCCCAACGTGATCGTCATTCTGGTAGACGACGCTGGTTTTGTGGATTTTGGGTTCATGGGTAGCGAAGATTTGCCGACCCCGCGCATCGACGCATTAGCTCGGTCGGGCGTGATGTTCACCGACGCACACGTGAGCGCGTCGGTTTGTGCCCCGTCGCGGGCCGGGCTGATTACCGGGCAGTACCAGCAGCGTTTTGGCTTTGAAGCCAACGGCACGGCGGGCATTGGCCTGAGCGACGATGCGGTCACGATGGCCGATGTTTTCCAAAAAAGCGGCTACCGGACCTATGCCCTGGGCAAATGGCATTTGGGCGAAGATGCGTCGGATCATCCCAACCAGCGGGGTTTCAATGAATTCTACGGTTTTCTGGCGGGAAGCCGTTCGTATTTTCCGTTGAAAAATCCGTCCACCGAGCAAATGCTGCAGCACAACGGCAAGCGCGTGGAATTTGAAGGGTACATGACCGATGTGCTGGGTGACCAATCCGTCAAATTCGTGGAGCAAAGCCATGACAAGCCCTTTTTTATGTACTTGGCTTACAACGCGGTACATACCCCGATGGATGCCAAGGCGGAGAATTTGGAAAAATTCAAGAACCATCCCCGGCAGAAATTGGCGGCGATGACCTGGTCGCTGGACGAAAACATCGGCAAGTTGCTCGACAAACTGGACGCGTTGGGCATTCGGAAAAACACCCTGATTTATTTTCTGAGCGACAACGGTGGTGCGCACGACAACACCTCAAAGACCGGTTCGCTCAAAGGCTGGAAAGGCAATGAGTTCGAAGGCGGCCACCGGGTTCCCTTCGTCGTGAGTTGGCCTAGTCGTATAAAGGGTGATCGAAAATTCGACGGTCTGACTTCATCTCTGGACATTTTCACTACCTCACTAGACGCCGCCAGCATCGAAAAGCCGCAGGATGTAGTATTAGACGGAGCCAACCTACTGCCTTATCTGGACGGAGAAGCAAAGGGCAGTCCGCACGAAATGCTGTTCTGGCGCAAGCTCGACAAATCCGCCGCCCGCGTGGGCGATTACAAGGTAGTTACGCTGGATGGCTACGGCTCGGTGATGTACAACTTGAAGGACAATCTGGGTGAAACCAATGATTTGTCCAAAATAGAAAAGGAAAGATTTAGCCAGGTCACGAAAGAATACGATCAATGGACGCAGTCATTGATGAAACCGCTTTGGGACGAAGGGAAGGTATGGATGGACGTTTGTTCCCATATCCATGAATCGCTAATGCAGAACAAGAAGGCTGAGTAT
Organism: Persicitalea sp.; assembly: GCF_041751555.1. Classification (NCBI taxonomy): domain Bacteria; kingdom Pseudomonadati; phylum Bacteroidota; class Cytophagia; order Cytophagales; family Spirosomataceae; genus Persicitalea; species Persicitalea sp. The sequence continues at coordinate 12,950 of NZ_JBGSXF010000280.1, forward strand.
AAAGACCCCTGGGCCAAGGCTAGGTTGGAAAAAAGCAAACAGGCAAAGTGACGTAAGTGGATTCTGAATCGATCAGCCTCCAAATTCGTAAAATCATCCATCTTTATAGCAATTTCCTCTATTTTATTGATGAACTGTTTATTGTAGATTTGCATCTATCCAAGTTTTTATTAGTTAAAATCTGGATAACTATTCCAAACAACTTAACTCATGTACTTATGAAAAGTATTTACGTCATTTTAGTGTACGCCTTGTGCTGCTTGATTCCAGCCCAAGTAATGGCCCAAGCCCGGCTGGTGAAGGGCAAAGTCACCAATGAGAGCGGTGTGGGCATTCCTGGCGTGAACATCGCCCTGAAAGGAACGACGACGGGTACTTCGTCCGACGCCGAAGGCGATTATTCACTGGAAGTACCGAATGCCAACGCCACCCTAACCTTTTCCTTTATCGGATACACCACTCAGGACTTGGTAGTAGGCGACCGCTCGACGCTGGATGTCAGCATGGCAACTGATCAGAAGAACCTCAGCGAAGTGGTGGTGATTGGTTACGGAACTACCTCGCGGCGCAACCTGAGTACGGCCGTTTCGAAGGTGGAGCCGCGCAATATTCCCAATTCTGCCAACCTGGGCATTCCCGACCTGCTGTTTGGTCGGGCGGCGGGTGTCAACGTCACGCAGCAAAATTCGCAGCCGGGTGGTAACATCAACATCTCGATTCGTGGCAAGGGTACGCCGCTGATCGTGGTCGATGGCGTGATTATGCCTGGTTCTGGTCTGGAACCGCGCAACGGCACCGTCGAGATTCAGGGCGTGAACCGGGGTGCTTTGGCGGGCCTGAACCCCAACGACATCGAATCCATCGAGTTTCTGAAAGACGCCGGGGCATCGATTTACGGTGTGGCGGCGGCCAACGGCGTAATGCTGGTTACGACCAAAAAGGGAAAAGGCGGTCGCATGAACGTCAACTACGACGCCAGCCACTCCTTCGTGAACAATATGGAATACATCCAACCGCTCAATGCGCGGGACTACATGACGTACGTCAACCAATTACAGGTGGACAAATTTCTGTCGGACAAAAACATGGTTCCGTTTGGAACGGTCACCCAAAACCTGACCGCCTACAAACCTCAATTCACCGACACGCAAATTCAATCGGCGGGCGAGGGCACCGATTGGCTGGGCCAGATTCTCCGCAAGGGTTCCATCGACAACCACAACCTGAGCATCAGCGGCGCTTCCGACAAAGTACAGTATTACTTCTCGGGCGGGTTTTTCAACCAGAAAGGCACTGCCCGCAGTTCGGACCTGACCCGCTACACGGGCCGGATGAACCTTACATTTAACTTGAGTAAGCAGTTTCGGATTACGACGGGGATCAACGCCAACTACAACGACTACACCAATCCGCAGGCGGGCGGACAAGCGGGCGGTTCGGGTTCGCAGGGCTTCAACGCGTTGCAGGCCGCGATATCTTATCCGGCCTCGGTTCCTATCTATGATGCCGATGGCAAGTACTCGCTCTTCGGCCTTACGGGCAATCCCGTTTCGCTGCTGGACATCCAGGACAATACCGCCAACCGGGGTTTGCTGGCCAATATTTCCGCCGAGTATGACATCATCCCGGACGCGCTGACGGCCAAGGTTTCCTACGGCAATAATTCGGAATACGCGGTGCGTAATTTCTTCATTCCCTCGACGGTATTCTGGTTTCAGCTAAACCGCTCGCGAGCCAGTATCGCCGAAGATCGTCGCCAGAACCAGACGATGGAGGGAACTCTGACCTACCAGAAAGCTTTTGGCGACTGGTTCAACATGAGCGCCGTAGCCGGGGTAGCGCGGTACCTGGACAAGTACACCGGCCTGAGCGCCGAGGTCGCCGACTTCCCCGACGCCATCAACATCGACGATTTTTCGCAGGCTACGGGTCCCAAGACGGTTAATTCGTACAACACGCGCCGGGAGTTCCGATCATTCTTTGCCCGCGCCAACATGGATTTGTTCGATCGTTACGTGATCTCGCTGATTCTACGGCGCGACGGGGCCGACCGCTATTTTCCCGACAACAAATACCAGAATTTCCCCGGTGTGTCGGTGGCCTGGAAACTGGGCGATGAAGCTTTCTTGAAAAACGTCAAGCAACTCTCGGAACTGAAACTCCGGGCCAGCTACGGCTCGACGGGCACCCGGCCCGGCGACCTTGCCTATGGCTATTACGGAACCGACGCCACGGCTATTGCCTTCAACAACGGCTCGGCGCTCTACATTCCGTACATCTTGCGGCAGTTCGACAATCCAGATTTCAAATGGCCCGTGACCAAAACACTCAACGTCGGGCTGGATATGGGCTTGTTCGGTGATCGCGTCCAGGCTTCTCTCGACGTATTTCGTGAGGACATTACCCGTCTGAATACCAACGCGACCAACCCTCAGCTGTCGTTTATCCCTACGACGCCCATCAATGCGGGAGCGCAGCGCCGGACGGGCTGGGAAGTGGCGTTGAACACCACCAATGTGCAGAAGAATAACTTCTCCTGGCGGTCGAATGTAAACCTGACTTCTTATTCCAACCGCTGGACCGAGCGCCTGCCTAACAGCCCCGTACCGCGCGGTGGTGCGCTGGAAGACCCCATCGGAACATTTTACATTCACGAAACAGAGGGTATTTTGCAAGTAGGACAAGAAGTACCTGCTTGGCAACCCAAAGGTGCCACAAAGCCTGGTTCGCCACTATTTGTGGATCAGAACGGCGACGGCGTACTCGACGATAGCGACATCTCGAAGTACTCGGCCGTGCCACGCCTTGTCATTGGTTTCGGCAACACGCTCCAATACAAAAACTGGGATTTCAGCATTTTCCTCTATGGGCAGACGGGCTTTTACGGCTACGACTTCACCAAACAGTGGGGTAGCCCGCTGGGGCTACTCTCGCTGACGCAGGGCGGCTCGGAGCAGATCAAAGATGCCTGGTCGCAGGCTAATCCGTCGGGAACTTTGCCCGGCGCGGCTTTCAACCCTTCGACGGTGACGGGCTTGAACGCAGGACTGGATCTCGCCCTGGAAAAGCGCGACTTCCTGCGGGCACGTAACATCACGTTGGGCTACACGCTCAATACTGCCAAAGTCACGCGGTTTGTCTGGTCGCTACGGGTATTTGGTGATGTGCAAAATGCCTTCATCCTGACCGCATTCAAGGGTGTCGATCCCGAATTATCTGTGGGATCGGTCAAAGGCGGACCCGCTCCGTATCCGGTCGCACGCACCTTCACTTTGGGCTTAAGAGCTGGATTTTAAATATCAAAACTTAATATCATCATGAAAAATATACTTCTAATTCTTGCCGCTGCTGGACTGCTACTGGGTACCTCGGCCTGTGAAAAAAACTTTGACCCCGTGATCTCGGGCGTGCTCACGCCTGACAAGTTTCCCACGACCGAAGCCGATTTTGAACTCTACACGTTGACGGCTTACAAGCCCTTTGGCTCCAAATGGGGGTATTCGGAGCAGTCGTACCAAAATATGTTTTTTAGTCCTGAATACGGTCACCACCTGATGTTCGATATCAGTGGCGACGATTTTAGCGTCTACACCGAGTGGGGCGGTCAATTCGAGGGGTTCAGCAAGGGAGATTTCAGTTTCCTGCGTACCCAGGGTAGGGCCAGCCACTTCGAGAAGGTCCGCCACGTGAGCCGTATGACGCAGACGATTGCCGACTTGCAAAAAGCCAAAATTTCTGAGACTAAGAAGAAGCAATTGATCGCGGAAGCCAGCATGAGTCGGGGCATGACGATGTTCTACCTGCTGCACATGTACGGTCCCGTTCCGGTAATCACCGACCCAGCTAAAATCAACACGCCCGCAGAGTCGGACCTGAAGCGTCCACCGCGGGAAACGTACGTTGGCTCCATAGCGGCTGACCTGGATTATGCAGCGGCTAACCTGCCCAAAACACCCGCGCAATACGGTCGTTTCAACAAAGGACTGGCCTTAGGGATGCTGATGCGGTTGCATCTGAACGAAAAGAACTGGCCGAAAGCGGAACAGGCTGGCCGCGAATTACTGACGCTGGGATACAGCCTGGTGGCCAATTACCCCAATCTATTTCGTACCCCCACGGAGCG
>NZ_JBGSXF010000281.1:0-8613 GCF_041751555.1 Persicitalea sp.
AATCACAAACCTTGACTTTCCTGAGATAGCGCGGAAAGAATTTGATATTGGTATCGTGGAATATGTGAATCAATTCTTTAAGGACAAAGCCAAGGACACGTCTTACCTCAATGAACTACTCCAACGCTGTAAGGACAACGACATCAAGAACCACCTTATCATGATAGATGGTGAAGGCGGCCTTGGAGAATTAGACGACGCTAAGCGAAATCAGGCCGTGGAGAATCACTATAAGTGGGTGGAGGCCGCTAAGTACCTGGGCTGCAAAACCATTCGGGTAAATGCCTTCGGAACCGGCAACGCCCAGGAAGTTGCTAATGCTGCCGTCGACGGATTAGGCAAGTTGGGTGAATATGCCGACAAAGAGAAAATCAACGTGATCGTGGAAAACCACGGCGGTTATTCATCCGATGGCCAATGGCTATCCAATGTCATGAAGCAGGTTGGACGCAAGAATGTAGGTACTTTACCGGACCTGGGCAATTTCTGTCTGGAACGCAAGCCCGGTTCATATGAGTGCCTCAGAGAATACGATCGCTACCAGGGAGTCAGAGAACTAATACCCTACGCCAAAGGCGTAAGTGCCAAATCATACGATTTCGACGCAAATGGAAACGTAATCGAAACTGATTACACGCGAATGATGAAAATCATCAAGGACAGCGGCTTCAAAGGAATCATCGGGATAGAATACGAAGGCAGCAAAACCGACGAATACGAAGGCATCAGGAAAACAAAAGAAGTCTTAGAGCGAGTTGGGAAAATGGTGTAAAAACAAAGGCTGTTGGCAGTTTGCCAACAGCTATTTTAGCTTTCCCAGCCCGCCATCGACGCCCAAAATTTGTCCTGTAATCCAGCTTGCTTCGTCGCTGGCCAGGTAGGTGGCGGCGGTCGCCATATCTTCTGGCAGGCCGAACCTACCCAAAGGGTGTCGCTTAGCCGATGATTCCCGTCTTTCCTCAGAGGAAAGTAGTTGTTCGGCCAGCGGCGTGTCAGTTAATGAGGGGGCTACGATGTTAAAGCGAATTCCAGAGGGAGCAAATTCTGCCGCTAGGGCAATTGCCAAACCCTGCAAGCCGCCTTTGGCCATCGAGATCGATGTATGGAAAGTAAAACCCGTATTTGCTGCTACACTGCTGAAAAAGACGACGCCCGCGCCTTTTGCCTTTTTCAATCGATTGATATTGGGCTGCACCGCGGCCACAGCTCCCAGGGTATTCATCTGAAAATCGTTGGTAAAGTTTTCCAATGTCAAGCGGCCAAATGGTTTTAAATTGATCGTACCGGCGCAGTAAATCAGGCTGTGAAGCGTGTCCGGCAAACTATTGAAGGCCGATTCGTCTGGCGACATCGCATCCCATTCAAAAAACTTTACGTCGAGATCCGGCTTGTGCTGACCGGCGACGTACACCGTGCCTCCTTCTTCCAAAATCTGACTAGCTATCGCGTGACCAATTCCAGTGCTAGCCCCAATGATGAGGACATTTTTATTTTCGAATCTTGCTTTCAAAACGGATCATATTTAGGAAGTAGAGAAAAAGAACTAACTCAAATCACATTTCGAGATAGCTAAGAAACTCTTTCCGAGTGGGTTCTTCTTTGAACTTGCCTCCATAGTAGGAGGTGATGGTCGAACTACCAGAATCCTGAATCCCGCGCGACTGAACACACATGTGTTGCGCATCGACTACGACTGCTATGTCCTCCGTCTTAAGTACTTCCTTCAACTCGTTAGCAATCTGCACAGTAAGTCTTTCCTGCACCTGAGGTCTCTTGGAATAATACTGCACTATTCGGTTCAATTTGGATAAGCCGATGACTTCACCGCTGGAAATATAGGCCACATGAGCCATTCCGTAGATCGGTACGAAATGATGTTCGCAGTTGGAAAATACTGTGATATCCTTTTCGACAAGCATTTCCCCGTACTTGTATTTATTTTCAAAAAGTGTGACGGGAGGCTTATTCTCCGGATTGAGCCCGCTAAAATTTTCCTTAATGAACATTTTAGCGACTCGGTGCGGGGTACCATTTAGGCTATCATCGTTGAGATCTAGGCCCATGATTTCCATAATGTGGCGAAAATGCTTCTCAATCAATTCGATCTTGATATCGTCGTCCAATTCAAAAGCATCTACCCGCAACGGGGTGTCGTAAGAAGTCATGATGTGATCGTGTCCAATGTCGTCGATTTCGCCGTTGGCGGGTAGTCCATTATTTGGTGGGGTATTCAACATAGTTGCGTTCAGTTTCGTAAAGGCGTACTTTTAAATCAAACTTAGAGTCAATAATTTTTCGCAAAATATCGTGTATTACGATGGCGATGTTCTCCGCCGAAGGGTTCAAGTCACTGAATTCCTCAGTGTCGAGATTTAAATTTTTGTGGTCGAAACGGTCGAGGACATTTTCCTTGATCACGTCGCTCAGTTGCTTCATATCATAAACATATCCCGTTTCCGGGTCGATCTCGCCCGTAAGACGTACTTCCAGATCATAGTTATGACCATGAAAGTTGAAATTGTTACACTTACCATACACCCGCTCATTCTTTTCATCAGACCAGTTGGGATTGTTCAGTCGATGCGCGGCGTTGAAGTGTTCCTTACGGAATACCGATACTCTTTGGGACGTCATGAAAAATTTCTAAGTAAAAATCAGGTCTAAATGTCGTTACAAAGGTTGTGCACAACACATTCAAGACCGCCGAGCGAGAATTGCAATTGGCTCTTTGGATTCTAAATGCAATTGGTTAACGGAACGTATATTCGTTTTGTTCAGCCAGATCATTCTGGATTTCAAACCAAATGAAATTAAATATATGAAAGCTAATAGTCTAAGATAAAGAATTTTAAAAAGATTATTATTACCAAAATTCGAGAATTAATAAATAAATTTACTATTCGCTGAATTAAGAATTATTTTGCGACTCCTAAACTACCACTTTCCTAAATTGATGAACAGACGGAATTTCCTGCAAAAAAGTACCCTAGCCGCTACGGCATCCAGTATACTCCCTTCGGTTAAACTTACAAACCCTGCTCCGGCGGACAAAGTTCGACTTGGGTTCATTGGTGTGGGGATGCGAGGACGCAATCATGTAGCCCAAGCTATGTACCGCCCCGACGTAGAAATTAACGCAATTTGTGACATCGATCCGGATTCCGTCAAAACTACTCTGGCCATGATCACAAAGGCCGGGCGCAAAAAACCGGAGGTTTACGCGGCGGGCGACGAGGATTTCCTAAACATGGTCAAACGCGATGATCTGGATGGTATAGTCATCGCCACGCCATGGGAGTGGCACGTGCCGATGGCGGTAGCAGTGATGAGAGGTGGTAAGTACGCGGCGGTAGAAGTCTCGGCCACGGTCACTTTGCAAGAATCCTGGGACCTTGTGGACACCCATGAACAGACGGGCTCGCACTGCATGATTTTGGAGAATGTCTGCTATCGCCGTGATGTGATGGCGGTACTTAATATGATTCGGCAGGGCTTGTTCGGGGAGATGACTTACACGCATTGCGGTTACCAGCACGATCTGCGTGAAGTAAAATTCAACGATGGTAAGAAAGCGTATGGTGGCGGCGTAGAATTTGGCGAAAAAGGCTATTCCGAGGCCAAGTGGCGCACTCAGCATTCTATCGACCGCAACGGCGATATTTATCCGACCCACGGTCTCGGTCCGGTGGCGCATTGGCTTAATATTAATCGGGGAAATAAATTCAATTACCTGACCTCAACCGCTACGAAGTCGCGGAGCCTGCATAAGTATATCGTGGATAAAGGCGGAGCCAACCATCCTAATGCCAAAGTAAATTTCAAGCTGGGTGATGTAGTGACGACTGTCATCGATTGTTTCAATGGTGAGAACATCGTCATCATGCACGATACTAACTCCCCCCGTCCTTACTCTCTGGGCTTCCGGGCACAGGGGACAGAAGGCATTTGGATGAATGATGGCAGTATGATTTATCTGGAGGACTCGGCTACAAAACCGCATACCTGGCAACCCGCCGGCCCGGTTCTTGACAAATACGATCACCCCGTTTGGCAAAAAAACGCCAAAGAAGCCGAAACCGCCGGACACGGTGGCATCGACTACTTCGTGCTGCGGGGCTTCATAGAGGCTATCAAGGGCCAATCCGCCCCACCCATCGACGTCTACGACGCTGCTGCATGGAGCGCCATTAGCCCGCTTTCCGAACTTTCCATCGCCCGCGGCAGCTCACCCGTTGAAATCCCTGACTTCACGCGTGGCAAATGGCGAACAAACAAGCCTATATTTGGACTCAATGCCGAATACTAGTGTGTCAGGTATAGCGGGGTTGATACTCGCTATAAAATTTCACCCTCTGAACTTTTCAACTAAATACCCCTCCTGTGTCTCAAAAAAAACCAAACTACCTCGGCCCTCTGATTATCGTTGGCGTACTATTTTTCATTCTTGGTTTCGTAACCTGGGTAAACGGAACGCTAATTACTTTTTTTCAAAAAGCCTTCAACCTTGATAATACCAGTTCTTACCTCGTAACCTTCGCATTTTTCATTTCTTACACCCTGATGGCATTGCCGTCGGCGGCGGTTTTGAAAAAAGTTGGTTTTAAAAATGGCATGTCGGTCGGCTTGCTCGTGATGGCGGTGGGTACTGTGATCTTTGTCCCGGCGGCTAACTCTGCTTCTTACACCTTATTTCTCGTGGGCCTTTTCACCATCGGAATTGGCCTTACCTTGCTCCAAACCGCAATCAATCCCTACGTGACCATTCTGGGCCCAAAAGAGAGCGCGGCGGCACGTATTAGTTTTATGGGATTAGCCAACAAGGCGGCGGGCATTGTTAGCCAGGTAATATTTGGTGGACTGCTTCTAGCCGGAACTACCGCTACAACTCAGGCCGAGGAATTAGACAAGGTAGTTACGCCATACCTTATCCTGACTGGCGTGCTGGTGGGAATGGCATTGCTCATCAAGATGTCCAACAACCTACCGGAAATAGATGAGCCGGAGGAGGACTTGCCTACCGACGGTACCGTGGTGGTCGCTAAGGACAGCATATTCCAGTTTCCTAATCTGATGCTGGGAGTATTTGCCATTTTCTGCTACGTGGGCGTCGAAGTCATCGCAGGTGATACGATTATCAGTTACGGCGTAACGAGCGGTTTCCCCGAAGAGGAAGCGAAGTTGTTTGGTACTTACACGCTTAGTGCTATGATTGTGGGCTATATCATGGGAATATTGTTAATTCCCAAATACATCTCACAACAAGCTTGGCTCAAATTCTCGTCGCTCTTCGGGATTATCATAACCATTGTAGCCATTTTTACCACGGGCTATACTTCTGTTCTTTGCATCGCCCTTTTGGGATTATCAAATGCCGTGATGTGGCCCGCTATTTGGCCGCTGGCTATTGAAGGGCTGGGCAAATTTATTAAGACAGGTGCTGCACTGCTCGTTATGGGTATTTCGGGCGGAGCCATACTACCACTAGTGTACGGAGCGCTAGCCGATTCGATGGGAAGCACCCAAAATGCCTACGTCCTGATGGTCCCACTTTACCTTTTCATCTACTATTACGCAGTTTGGGGGCATAAAAAGCGGATTTGGTAGATTGCTTTAAGTTAGTTTATAAATTTACGTGTTTCTATCCACAGAACTTTTCATTGTTTGAATCGTTCTGTGGATAGATCATTATACATACAAATGGAAGCCGTTCTCGCACCTTCTGAAATTTCGGGCAATAAAGTCTACTGTCCTTCCCTTACTAAGTACATCCGCCGCCAAACAATTACCGTCAACATCGGCGATTTGCCTGTGGGTTCTGATTATCCGATCCGGGTGCAATCTATGACCACCGTGGACACAATGGATACCGAAGGCTCGATTGCTGAGGTCATTCGGATGGTCGAGGCAGGGTGTGAGTATGTAAGGATTACTGCGCCTAGTGTCAAAGAAGCGCAAAATCTTGAAAACATTAAGAAAGGGCTACTAGCCAAAGGCATTCAGGTTCCGCTGATCGCCGATATTCACTTTACGCCCAACGCCGCCGAACTCGCCGCTCGAATTGTGGAAAAGGTCCGTATCAATCCGGGAAACTACGCCGACCGGAAGCGGTTCGAAGTCATCGACTACACCGACGCATCCTACGCCGCTGAGCTGGAACGGATTCGGGAGAAATTCACGCCTCTGGTCAAGATATGTCAGGAATATGGCACCGCGATGCGGATTGGCACGAACCACGGCTCGCTATCCGACCGAATTCTTAGCCGCTACGGCGATACGCCGCTGGGTATGGTGGAATCTGCTTTGGAATTCCTCAGGATTTGTGAGGAAATGAATTATTTCCAAATCGTCCTTTCCATGAAATCCAGCAACACGCAAGTGATGGTGGAAGCCTACCGTTTATTGGTGCAAAGGTTGGACGAAGAGGGATTGAAGCCTTATCCGCTGCACCTCGGCGTGACAGAAGCCGGCGAAGCCGAAGATGGCCGCATCAAGTCTGCCGTAGGAATTGGTACTTTGCTGGAAGACGGGCTGGGCGACACTGTTCGCGTGTCCCTGACTGAGGCACCGGAGAATGAGGTACCTGTGGCACGGGCGCTGGTAGAGCGTTACAATGACCGGCCCAATCATGCACCGATTGAACCCGTTAGGTCTATTCCCATCGACCCTTTCCAATACACGCGTCGCAATACAGAGCAGATCAACAACTTCGGCGGACTCAATGTACCTCGCGTGGTTGCCGACTACTCCAGTATAATGGTCGAGTCGCACGAGGACCTGCGGAGCATCGGCCATTTCTTCTTACCCGTTCCCGATAAGTGGGCCATGAACGATCAGGGTGCTGACTACATTTACAGCGGTAGCCGACCGATTCCGTTTATGCTGCCCAATGGATTGAAGGAAATTCTGGACTACCCCACATGGATTTCACATGTCGACCTCAAGAACAAGTTCCCTTTGCTTTCAGTCGATGAGTACAGCATTTGCGATCGGCTTCACGAGTCATTGAACTTCGTTAAAGGAAGTATTCACGACTTTAATGACAAATTTCTTGACCACTTTAATGGCTACGATAATGTAGTTTTTGTTATCACTACCGACAACGGACACGCGATGCCGGAGTTGCGTCGGTTATTTTTCAATTTGTTGGACAAAAAAATATCGACGCCCGTCGTGATAATGCGTTCCTATCCAGCCAACGATTCCAAAACTTTACCGCTTTTCGCTGCTACTGATGTAGGCGGTTTGCTGGTGGATGGCTTGGGGGATGGAATATGGCTGAATCCGGAATTTGAAAATTTTGACGCAGAAGAAGATAATTTAAAATCAGCGGCCGATTTCAATTCTATTGCCTTCGGCGTCTTGCAGGCTGCCCGCACCCGGATGTCCAAAACAGAGTACATTTCATGCCCCTCCTGCGGTCGTACCTTATTTGATTTGCAGGAAACTACCGCTATGATTCGCAAACATACTGAGCATTTAAAGGGTTTGAAAATTGGGATCATGGGCTGCATAGTTAACGGTCCCGGCGAAATGGCCGACGCCGATTATGGCTACGTGGGAATGGGTAAGGATAAAATCGCGCTATACCGCGGCCAACAAGTAGTTAAGCGTTCCGTCACCGCCGATAAAGCCGTCTCAGAATTAATTGAAATAATTAAGGAAGATGGCCGGTGGATTGAGCCAGCCTAGAGTTTAAAGTTTATTTGTTTAAAGTTAATGAGTTTATAAGTCAAATATTGGCCTAAAGCTAATAGCCGACCGCCGACCGCCAACCAATGAGTAATTTCAAAAAATACTTTCAGTTAGGAGACGTATTCAAGTACTTTATCCGGGTTTTTAAAAAGCCAAATCCAAACGACCCCACTTCTTTCAATTTAAAAATGATGCATGGCATCAACCGTATATCTATTGCAATGTTCCTGTTTTGCGTGGGCGTAATGATCTTTAGAGCTTGTACACGATGAACATCGAAGACTTGCGCAATTTCTGCCTGTCGCAGCCTGGAACCACGGAAGGGTTTCCGTTCGGAGAACAAACGCTTGTTTTCAAGGTGGCGGGAAAAGTGTATCTCTTGACACCTCTTGATACCGTGCAAGTGCAGTTTAACGCCAAATGCGATCCATTGAAAGCACAGGAATTACGCGAACAATACGATTGCGTTTTGCCTGGCTATCATATGAACAAGAAACATTGGAACACAGTCAAGGTCGACGGTAGCGTTTCAGACGAGGAGTTGAAGTCCTGGATAAAGGCCTCCTACGATTTGGTAGTTGCGAGCCTCCCGGCTAAGGTTCGTACTGAACTTACCTGAAAATCCCTAAAAAACTACAATGGAAATTTGCTTAGTCGTACTGCTAATTATCCCTTACCTCTTCGTGAAGTATTACCTGACGGATCACGAGACGAAGGCAGAGAAGGACTTAGCTCGCTTTGCAGAAGGGATTTGGCTGTTAAATGAAAACAGGTTCGAAGAAGCTTTCCGGTATTTTGATGAAGTCGTAAAGGCCAATCCCAAATCGGCAGTTGCCTACGCTTATCGGGGAAAGTGCAACCTGTTCGACGAGAATTATTACTCTGCGCTGTATGACCTCGAACAGGCCTTGAGCTTCGACA